>JAODBN010000151.1 GCA_025463965.1 Acidimicrobiaceae bacterium | reverse complement strand
GCGCCGAGCTCATCCGTCTGCTCGCTCGCCGCCATACCGCGTTGAAGACGTTCCTCCTTGATCAGTCGGCGATCGCCGGCATCGGCAACATCTACGCAGACGAGATTTGCTTCGTCGCCCGGCTCTTGCCGATGCGTCGCACCGAGAGCCTCAGCCCCACCGAGATCGGAAGGCTGGCCCGTGCCATCCCCGCGGTCCTGTCAAAGGCGGTCGACCAGCGTGGCTCGTCGCTTCGCGATGGGCGGTACCGGGACCTGTTCGGCGGACTCGGGGATTACCAGCTCCTCCATGCCGTGCACGACCGAGCCGGTGCTCCCTGTGGGAGTTGTGGCGGCATCGTCGAGCGCACCCGCGTTGCCGGACGATCCACCTATTACTGCCCGAAGTGCCAGCACTGAGTGGGCGTGGTCGCGCTGGTTCGTCCGCTCGAGAGAGCGGGGCTCGGCTACACATCCCAGAAAATCGAGCGTGCGCGACAAGAGAAGAATAGGAAGGCTTCGCTCCGGCAGCGGTCTGGGATACGTCGCGCCTTATTTGCTGCTCACGGACGGATATCCCAATAGCGAACTGCCCGTACCTTGCGTGGGACGGGCCGTGCTTTGACTGGCCGGGGACGTCCGACTGTTCATCTCGTGTTCACAGACAGACACATTTAGGTGTGCTAGCAAAGGACTAAATCACCATGGGTGTCTGGCCGGCCGACCATGACCCGTTCGACCAACCGCGAATCGAGGATCTATGTCTGCACGGAGAATGAGCCGAGCCCGTCTCATGAGTGTCGCAGGGCTGGCCGCTTTGTTCCTCGCTCCGTTGGGTTTGACCAGCGCCAGCGAGGCCGCGACCGCGAAGTCGATCACGATCTCCGGATCGATCTCGGGGATTTCAGCAGGCAAGGTCCTCGTGATGTCAACGAAGGGACTCGTCTGGACGGGCGCCATCCAAGGCCCCTCCTTCCGAGTCCTTGTTCCCTCGAAAGATCGTGCCCAGTTACGCGACGCCACGGTGCAGGTCGTCTCGGCGTCCGGAAGCTACGTCGGGCCAGTGGTCCTCAAGAAAACGGCCGAGAAGAAGAATCCCGCATGCGGTAAATCCACGAAACCGGCGTGCATCGACGACGTTGTTGGCCTCGGGGTGGTATCCCGAAACCTTTTCTTGGGGCGACTCGTGGCAAAGGACTTCCAAGGTTCGCTGCCGACCTGGTTCCTCGCGTCGAAGGCGTCGAGCATCGACCCGCGCGACGCAGTCCGAGCAGCGACACGTAGCGGACGCCCGTACGGAGCAGGCAACCTCGGATTGGTCCCCGGCGGCATCCCGGCGGTTTCGCTCAGCAAACTGAACGCCAAGGTCGTTCTCGTCGCAAAAGGCAATAGCCACGTCGTCTCCACCACGGCACAACCAACGAATGCACTCGCATCGTCTCCACTTGGAGGTGAATGGCTTCCGCTTCCCTCCGATGCTGGGAGGATCGCCAACGAATCAACGCTCGACCACGCGAACGTCGTCTCACATGGCCTGGCCCCTGGGGGAGGCGCAGCCCCTGGGCAAGGCGCAAGCCCGGCGAGTGCCACGATCTCCGAGAGCTGCCCGACAACGACCGACCCCCTCGCTAGCTCGATTGCGACGAGCGGGACCTCGGCGGGGACGTCACCGGGTCAGGAACTCGACTGCTCAGGTGTGCCCAATTTGTTCAACACCGACGTCAACGGCAACGACGTCATGAACATCTCAGACCCCTCTGCGGCATCGATCGCAGCCTCCGCAATCACGATCGGGGCCAAGGTTCACACCGCTGAGAGCACAGCCATCAGCTACTACGCCCCCGGCGGAATTTCGCTGAGCGGCATGGCCAGCTTCCTCGATCCGGTCACCCCAGCCATCGGGGACAACGTCATCTTCAACTTTGCTGCCGACGCCGGCCAGCTCTTTCCTGGCGACGCGAGCGGCAGCGACGTCACGATGAGTGTGGACTGCGGCGCGGTGTCGTGGTGCGCGAACGCGACGCTCTTCAACGACGCGACTGGCACAGTCGGGGGGCCGTGGTCCCAGGCATCGCCTCCCTATGCATTTCCACCGAACGCAGCCGCGGCGAAGGGCGGAGGGTTTGGCGCAAACGTCCTAGCTCCATTTGGAACGAATGTCCCGGCCGAGATTATTCCGGGCCAGCTCATCGGGGTTCAAGGGGCGCAGCAGAGCTCCGGCGCCACGACCGAGTCGATGATGGAAGTCGGCCCGTACTTCGCTACCACCCCCTACGTCCAGGGAGCCAAATTCACCGGTCCGCCCCCGGCGGCCCCGAACCTGATGCTCGCGGACAGCGCCGGCAACAATGTGACCGCTGTAGGTTCGAACACCCTCATGCTCAAGGTCGAGCGACCTGAGCGTCTTCCGCTGCCCGGCGAGGCAACGTCGAGTGGGGTCATCGACATGACCGGGTTGGACTATGACGTCAGCATCCATCAAATCAGCGGCCCCACCACCTCCTCCACTGTCATGGCGAACTGCCCCGCCACGACCTTCTCGAATATCTCAGGCGCAACCGTCCAGAGCCTGCCGGAAAATTTCGCCGGCTTCGCGCTGGTCGACAACACCACCCAAGATTTCGACCCCGCCGCGTCAAACAACCCGGGGCCGATCGCGTTCACTCTGAACCCCAGTGCATGTGCAGCGAGCGGCGGAGTCACCTGGACACCGGGCCAGGTGTACAGCATCACCATCACCGCCAGCGGGATCGCCTCTAAAAACGACCAGACCTTCGAGGGCTTCAGCGTCAAGGCGTAAAAAAGAACACCAGCCTCACACTGACAGAGCTGATCTTGACCCATTAGGTTGGCTGCTGCCGTGTACTTGAAGTCGCTCACCCTGAAGGGTTTCAAGTCCTTTGCGGATCCGACAACGCTTGAGCTTGAGCCTGGGGTAACCGTCGTCGTCGGACCGAACGGCTCGGGCAAGTCCAACGTGGTCGACGCCGTTGCCTGGGTGCTTGGCGCGCAGGGACCACGCGTCGTCCGCTCGGCAAAGATGGACGACGTCATCTTCGCCGGGACCGCCAAGCGGCCGGCGCTCGGCCGTGCCGAGGTCTCCCTCACGATCGACAACACCTCTCGACGCCTTCCGATCGATTTCACCGAGGTGAAGGTGACCCGGACGCTGTTTCGGACCGGGGAGAGCGAATACGCGATTAATGGGGTGCCCTGTCGACTCCTCGACGTCCAGGAGCTCTTCTCCGACACCGGTGTCGGGCGCCAGCAGCACGTCATCGTGAGCCAGGGCCAGCTCGATGCCGTCCTCACTGCCCGCCCCGAAGATCGCCGGATGATCATCGAGGAGGCTGCCGGGGTCCTCAAGTACCGCCGCCGCCGTGAGCGGGCCGAGCGGCGACTGGAGGCGAGCGAGTCAGGCCTCGAGCGCCTTCAGGACTTGTTGCGCGAGGTGCGCCGTCAGCTGAAGCCGCTCGAGCGCCAGGCCGCCTCGGCTGTACGGCATGAAGATCTCGCCGGCGAGCTCGGCGCGCTGCGCCTCTACCTCGCCGGTCGGGAGATCGCCGAGCTCGAGGACCGCTCGACCGCGCTCGCTCGGGAGTC
>JAODBN010000118.1 GCA_025463965.1 Acidimicrobiaceae bacterium | reverse complement strand
CAGCTCACAACCACGCCAGGGAGGTAGCAATGACGCGCTTCGACGAAACGCCGACCTCCGGCGCTCCCGATCTTGGACCTCTCGAGGCGGTCGAACTGGTCGCCGAAGGTGCGCAGCTGCTCGACGTCCGGGAGCTCGACGAGTGGCAGGCGGGCCATGCCGAGAGGGCGCTCCACGTGCCGCTCGGCGCCTTGGCCAACGCGCTCGACCAACTGTCCATCGACAAGCCGGTCGTCTGCGTCTGCAGGTCGGGAGGTCGTTCCGCCCAGGCTGCCGATGCGCTCGTACGGGTGGGCTACGACGCATGGAACCTCGCCGGAGGGATGCAGGCCTGGGCGGCGGCAGGCCTGGCGTTCGTCGACGCTGAGGGTGCACCGGGCACCGTCATCTGAGAACGGCGTCGCCAGACCGAGCACCCCTACCACTGAGACGGCCCAACTCCCGCGCCCATTGACCGGTCGATCGCCGCCCGGGGGGACGAAGAGCGGGACGACCTGAGCTCACGGAGGGTTCGCCCGGGGCCTGGCGGCGGCGAGTGCGCTTCACCTGCCCACGTGACGTGGGACGCTTGGGGTCCGACGGGCCCAATCCGGTGGCCGATCAGCGGAAGGCGACGTCAGTGAGGACGCTGTCGAGCAGGATGAGCGTCCTTGTCCCCGCGCTTGTGGTCGCGGTCACCGGGTCCGTGCTCGGCCGTGCCGATCCTGGAGCATCTCGCCAGGCAGCAGCAACCCGACCGGCGGCGGCGCGTTCCGAGCTCGGGCAGGTGCCGGACGGCCGCCCCAGCGAGAGCCGCGGGGCGTGCGGCACGGGGACTGTGCTTTCCTCCATCGGTGGCCGCACCGCGCTCCAGCACTGGAGTCTTACCCGCCTCGCCGAGCAGACCGTCGTCGTGCCGGTCGACGAGTCAGACGTCGCCTCGGTCACGGCCGAGGTGAGAGCAGGGGCAGGCGGAGTGATCCTCTTCGGAACCTCCGCCCCCGCCGACCTCGGTTCGTCGATCGCAGCCCTCGTCGCCGCCGCGCCGGACAGCATCGGCCCCCTCGTCATGACCGATGAGGAGGGCGGGGTCGTACAGCGCATGGCCAATCTCGTAGGTTCGATGCCGTCGGCGCGCACCATGGGCAAGACGCTGAAGCCGATAGCGATCGAGCAGCTCGCCGAGGCCGTCGGCAGGAAGATGGCAGCCGCCGGCGTGAACATGGACCTCGCGCCCGTCCTCGACGTCGACGGGGGGAAGGGGCCCGACGCGTCGAATCCCGACGGGACCCGGTCGTTCAGCGCCGTAGAGCCTGTGGCGGCCATCGACGGCTTGGCATTTGCCACAGGGCTCGAGCGCGCCGGAGTCGTGCCCGTCGTCAAGCACTTCCCGGGGCTCGGCGGATCCACAGCCAACACCGACGTGGCCTCGGCGAGCACACCGGCGTGGCTGCTCGAGCAGCGGATCGGGCTTGTCCCCTTCGAGCGCGCCGTCGCCCGGCACATCCCCGCGGTCATGGTCGCGAACGCCCTCGTGCCCGGGCTGAGCACCTTGCCCGCGAGTCTGTCGCCGGCAGTCGTCACGGGGATCCTGCGGGATCGCCTCCACTTCTCGGGCCTCGTGCTCACCGACTCCCTCTCCGCTGTGGCGATCCGCGACGCCGGCTACAGCGTGCCCCGTGCCGCAGTAGCGGCGCTGCGGGCCGGAGACGACATGATCCTGTACGACGAGTCCAGCTCCACGGCCGACCTGACCAGCCGGACGGTCGGCGCGCTCGTGACAGCGGTGCAATCGGGAGCGCTCGCACGAGCCCGCCTCGTCGACGCGGTGGCGCACGTCCTCGGCGTGAAGCGCGCCACGGCGTGTTCCTAATGGGACTGGAACCGCTGGCCGATAGAGCGTTCAGGCGGGCCCAGGTGTCGGTGGCCACGTCACGCAGGCTCGTTCGGCCCCGCTAGCCTCGAATGATGGCGCGATCGGACCAGCTCACCTTGATGGCGGTGCACGCGCACCCCGACGACGAGGCGTCGAGCACGGGAGGGATCCTCGCTCGCTACAGCGACGAGGGCATCCGCACGGTGCTCGTGACCTGCACGCGAGGCGAGCTCGGCGACGGTCCGGGCGGAGTGAAGCCCGGCGATCCCGCCCACGACGAGGCGGTCGTGGTCGAGACCCGACAGGCGGAGCTGGAGGCAAGCTGCGCCGTGCTCGGCGTCTCCCATCTCGAGATGCTCGGCTACCACGACTCGGGGATGATGGGCTGGCCGCAAAACACCGCTCCCGGCGCCTTCTGGAACACTCCGGTCGCGGAGGGGGCCGAGCGCCTCGGAAAGCTCATCGCGCACTACGAGCCACAGGTCGTCGTGACGTACGACTCGAACGGCTTCTACGGGCACCCCGACCACATCCAGGCGCACCGGATCACCGTGGCCGCTCTCGACGCGACCCCGGGCCCCGCCAAGCTCTACTATCCCACCTTCCCGCGATCGGCGTTCGCCGACTTCGTGGCGGTATTCGCGGAAGAAGGCCTGGAGGCACCGCCCGACGAGGAACTGGCGGAGCTCGGGACGCCGGACGAGCTGGTGACGACGTACGTCGACTGCTCGCTCTTCGTCGGTCGTAAGCGGGCAGCCCTCGCCGCACATGCGAGCCAGTCGGACAACATCTTCTTCCTACGGCTCGGCGATGAGCGCTTCATGCGGCTCTTCGGCACCGAGGCCTTCGTCCGGATGACCGACACGACTGGTGCCGCTCTTCCCGAGAACGATCTCTTCGCCGGTCTGCGCTGACCAGCGAACAGAGCTCGCCGGACGCGGGCCTAGTTGGTGGGCTAGTTGTCGTCCCCGGCCCAGTCGCCCGCGAGTAGCAGTGACGACAGCAAGTTCGCGGTCGTGGGGCCGTCCGCGGGCACGCGCTCGGTCCACACGCGCGCTCGGACATCGAAGTCCGCGAGCATCGAGACGAGAAAGTCACGGTCGGCCGCGAGGTCCGGCCGGTCTCTGACGAGCACCGCGAACAAGCCTTGACGCAAGAGGACGATCGACTCGTCATCCGCGAATATGGCACGCAGGAGCGAGGCCGTCCGTGCCCCGAGGAAGAGGGCAGCGTGACGATCCTCGCGACCCGTGATGCTCACGACGAGCAGCACCTTGTTGGGAAGGACGGTGCGCCGGGGGCCGAGCTTGGCTCGCTCGTCCGCCTGCAGCTCCTGGATCTGCTCGACGAGATAGGAAAGGTTGGGTAGGCCGGTGACGGGATCGACGACCGGTTCGGTTGCCAACGGGGCCTCGAGGGACGCCTCCACTAGCGCGTCGTCCCGCAAGCGCACCGGCACCACGAGCTCACGGTCGCTCTCTCTCCCCCGATCGGGCACAGCTCGCTCCTCACTTCTTGGAGCCTCCTGTCACATGGACTCTTGGCGCATCGTCCCGGACGAACCGGAGATCGGCACCTGCGCAGATCTCATGGCGATGCTCGATCGAGTGCGACGGCCAGGGAGTCTGTGCCGCCCCCTCCACTGCTGCCAATGACCCGGCCCGGGGAATCTTCAGTGTAGACCTCCAGGGCGCGATGCTGGTGCTCGGCCGCGCGCAGAGACGACAAGTCGTGGCGAGGCTCTAGCCTGTCGGGCGATGTCCACCCGTTCCCGACCGACGCAGCGACTGTACGAGTGGACGGCGGTCGGGGCCGTGGCCGCGGCCGCGGCGGTCGCCGCGCTCGTGACGGCGCGCCAACGGGATCCCGCGTCGAGAAACGGTCGCGGCCGGGACTCGATGACAGATTCGCCGTTTCGCGCACGTGCCGACGCCACGGTGGGTGCTGCCGTTCTTCGCGCGCCTGCCCCGGCTGCGCTTCCGCCGCCCCCTCCCGCTCCGGTCGCGGTTCCGCCCCCGCCTCCGACTGCACCCCTCCTTCGGGTCCCGGCTGCAGTTCCCCCGCCCCCGCCTGCGCCTCGGCCGCCGGCTCCATCCGCGGTCCCGCCACCGCCTCCCGCCCCCCCGCTCCCGCCGGCTCCATCCGCGGTCCCGCCGCCGCCTCCGGATTTCGAGCCGACGGGTGGTCCCACTGGGGGCGACGAGCCGCCCTCGGGCTCGCAGCGGCGTCACCGGAGTCGGCGAAAGCAGCGCCTGCTCGAATGGGCGATGGTCGCCGTCTTCGCTGCCCTCGTCGCCGTGGGCCTGCGTACCCTCGTGGTCCAGACCTTCTACGTGCCTTCGGGCTCGATGCTCCCCACCCTCCAGATCGGCGACCGGATGCTCGTCGACAAGCTCCCGTGGGTCGTCGACGACCTCCACCGGGGTGACATCGTGGTCTT
>JAODBN010000025.1 GCA_025463965.1 Acidimicrobiaceae bacterium | reverse complement strand
TCGGTCAGGTGGAAGACCCTGCTCCGAAGCGACGCCCTCCACGAGGTCGACGACGACGGGCGCCAGCTGCTGGCCGACTACGGGCTGCGGACCTCGGTCGACCTCCGTGAACCGGCCGAGCGCGAGCAGTCGCCCGACCGCCTCCATCCGGAGGTCCGGCTGGTCTCGATCCCGCTCTTCTCTTACGGGAGGAGCAGTGAGGAGGGCCCGGTTGACCCGAATGGCTTCTCCTCGCTCGACGAGGTCTACCGGTACGTCGTCACCGAGTGCGGCCCGGCCGTTGTCGCCGCACTGCAGGCGCTCGCGGAGGCCGAGTCCCTGCCTGCCGTTGTCCACTGCGCCGGCGGCAAGGACCGCACCGGGATCGTGATTGCCCTCTTGCTGGCGAGCCTCGGAGTTCCCGACGAGATCATTGCCGCTGACTACACGGCGACGAGGTTCTTCCTAACCGAGGAGGCCCGCCAAGCCGCGATCGCCCGTGCAATCGCGGCCGGCCAGGACGGGGCCCGACTCGCTGCGCTGTCGGGTTGCCCCGAGCAGCTCATCCTCGACGTGCTCGGCATGGTTCGCAGCTACGGCTCGGTCGATGCCTACTTCGCCAATCACGGGCTCAAGGACACTGAGCTTGAGGAGCTGCGACACCGCCTGCTCAAGGCAGCCGAATAAGCGGCATGACCCTTCCCAATCCCAACCGAACAAAGGAGCACTTCGTGAGGAGACGTCACCTCAGCCGTTCCGGGGCGGTGGCCTCGATCGGCCTCGCCCTCGCCGGCTTCGCGGCCTCCAACCTGGCAGCGCCGGCAGGGGCGGCATCGACGGGCGGGTCAGCGTTCGCCAACGTGCCCGTCCACACCGAGGTTGCGATCAAGTTGGCCACCTACCTGCCCGATATCGGCACGCCGGCGATCAACGCGCTGAACGCCATGATCCAGGGCTTCGAGACCGCGCACTCAAACATCCACGTGACCTTGGAGACCGAGCCCGTCACCGCCCAGGGTGCCATCTCGGCCCAGGTGCAGCAGGACGCCGTCGTGGGCCAGACGCCCGATATCGCGCAGGTCGGCTTCGGCGAACTCCGCAACATCGTGAATCTCTTTGGTGGAGTCGACTTGACCAAGGCCATTGGCAAGGCCAGTCTCGCCACGGAGTGGGGCGGCACCTACCGCTACGCGCCGGCTGTCACCCAGCTCGGCAAGATCAACGGCGACGTCTACGGCGTCCCCTGGACGCTCTCCACGCCGATGCTCTTCTACAACGCCGACCTCTTCCGAAAGGCCGGGCTCAACCCGAACGACCCACCGACCACCTGGGCCCAGGTCAATACCGACGCGCTGGCGATCAAGTCCGCGACCGGGGCGAGCGGGCTCGAGAACGGCTGCATCGGCGCTTCCGCAGGCGGAGCCGACTGGTGCTTGCAGGCGATGATCTACTCCGCTGGCGGCTCGGTGATGAACGCCAAGCAGTCCAAGACCACCTTCACCGACGCGAAGCTGATCACGGCGATGGACGCCCTCCAGCAGCTCGGGAGCTCGGGCGCGATGGTGAACCTCTCGAACGCGCAGACGGTTCAGGCATGGGGGGCGGGCCAGCTCGCGATGGTGCTCAATTCGAGCGCGATCCAGACCACACTGCTGAACGCCTCCAAGAGCGCGAACTTCACGATGATGGCGGCGAAGCAGCCGGGCTTCGGGAAGCTCCCGACCGTCGCGACGAACTCCGGGTCGGCGATGGTGATGCTCTCCAAGAGCAAGGTCCAGCGCGAGGCCGACTGGGAGCTCATGAAGTGGCTGACGAGTCCCTCCTCGGAGACCTCGATCACCGAGAACATGGGCTACGTCCCGCTGCGCCCCTCGATCGCTGACGCCTCGCAGTACTTGCAGAGCTGGGCGTACGCGAACTCGTTCCTCGCGCCGAACCTCTATCAGCTCGAGCACATCAAGTCCTGGGAGCCCTACCCCGGCCCGAACTTCGTTTCGCTCCAGTCGACGCTCGTGAACGCGGCTACCTCGATCGCCTTCCAGAACGCCAACCCCGCGGCCACGATGGCGACGGCTCAGGCTCAGGCTTCGGCGCTCATCAAATGACGGCGCTCGACAACGAGGAACTCCTAGCCCGCCGCCTGCCGCTTAAGGGGACGTACAACGTCCGGGAGATCGGTGGGTATGCGACCCGCGACGGCAGCACGGTCGGCTGGGGTCTGCTGCTGCGCGGGGATGCTCTGCACCGAGTCGACGACGCGGGGCGAGGCACCCTGGCCGAGTTCGGCCTGCGCACCTCCGTCGACCTTCGCGAGCACGCCGAGCGCGAGGAGATGCCGGACCAGCTCGGTCCCGACGTTCGGCTCGTGCACGTGCCCCTCTTCTCCTACGGGATCGAATCAGAGGAGTTTGCGGCGAATCGCCAGACGTTCGAATCGCTCGACGACGTCTACCAGCACGTGGTCGCCGATCGCGGCGCGGCGCTGGCGGCGGCGATGAGCGAGCTCGCTCGCCCGGGCGCCTTGCCGGCGATCGTCCACTGCACCGGCGGGAAGGACCGGACGGGCATCTTGGTCGCGCTCCTTCTCGAGACGCTCGGCGTCCCCGACGAGGTCATCGCCGCTGACTTCGC
>JAODBN010000016.1 GCA_025463965.1 Acidimicrobiaceae bacterium | reverse complement strand
ACGTCGCAGCGGCACGCCGGTTCGAGGCCGCCGCCACCGCCGCACTGCGCGTGCCGGCGCTGGCGGAGCGCTCCGCCCGCCTTCGTCGGGTGGCGCGCCGGGTCGTTCCTGCTCGGGCCAAGCCGTTCGTCCGCCGGCTCGCCCGGCTCGCCGACCGTGCGCTGCGCATGGGCTTCGAGCGCCTGGAACGCCTCGGGCAGACGAGGCGACGGTGAGCGCGAACGGAGCGGTGCTCGTCCGCCCGCAGCGGATCGATCAGGTCATCCCCGCGATCGTCGAGCACGACGCGGTCTCCAATCACACCTTCGAGGCCCAACGCCAGCTGCGCGAGCTCGGGTTCGACTCCGAGATCTACGCCCGGATCATCGGCCCCGGCTGCGACGGGCGCGTCCATCCCCTCGACGAGCTCGGCCAGCGCGACGCGAGCCGTCAGTGGCTGCTCTACCAGCACTCGATCGGCAGCCCCGCCGCCGAGGTGTTCGCCCGCCACCGCGGGCGCAAGCTCCTCGACTATCACAACGTGACTCCCGCCAAGCTCGTCGAGCGCTGGATCCCGCCGCTCGGCGACGAGGCGCGACTCGGCCGCGTCCAGCTCGCCAGGCTCGCCGGTCTGGTTCCGTTCGCGTTCGCCGACTCGGCCTTCAACGCGGGAGAGCTGCTGGCGGCGGGCTTCCCGATCGCCCGGGTCGTACCGGTGCTCGTCGAGAGCGACAACATCGAGGCACCGGCGGACGCCGAGGTGCTGGAACGGCTGCGAGCGGGCAAGGCGCAGGGCGGGAGCGACTGGCTGTTCGTCGGCCAGCTCGCTCCGCACAAGGCCCAGCACGACCTCGTCACCGCGTTCGCCTGCTACCGGCGCGCCTACGACCCGCAGGCCCGGCTGCACCTCGTTGGCCGGGAGATGGGCAACGCCTACCGCGACGCGCTGCGCCGTTACATCGCCTCGCTCGGCCTCACGGGAGCCGTAGAGCTGGCGGGCTCGGTGCCCGTGGGCACCCTCGCGGCGTACTACGCCGCAGCGGATGTGCTGGTGTGCTGCTCTGACCACGAGGGCTTCTGCGCCCCGATCGTCGAGGCCATGCACCGCGGGGTCCCCGTCGTTGCCTACGCCGTGGCCGCGGTGACCGAGACCGTCGGAGAGGGCGGCCTGCTGCTCGCCGAGAAGGACCCCCCTCGGGTGGCGGCCGCCGTTCACGAGCTGCTCACCCGACCGGGCCTTCGCGAGGCGCTCGTGAAGGCCGGGAGGCGACAGTCGGATCGCTACAGCCTGGAAGGCGCACGTCGGGCGTTTCGCGAGGCAATTACCGAGGCGCTGGCGCTGGCTTGAGCCGCATCTCGGGTATCGGCGGCTCTACCATCGTCACATCAATCACGACAGCCCCATGAGCAACAGCGGCGGGTCCGCCTCCGCAGCCGGGCGCGAGCGCTTTTCGCGCCGGACGACGGCCGTTGTTCTCGGCGCGGTCTCGGTTCTCGGCGGGGTCCTGGTGGCTACCGGCCCGGCGGCCACCGGATCCGCGAAAAGAACCGTGCAGGCGGTCACCAGTCTGTCGCTCGTCGGGCACGGCTACGGGCCCGGTATCGGTATGGGCCAGTGGGGCGACTTCGGGTACGCCGTGCGCTACCACCTCGGATACGAGCAGATCCTCCAGCACTTCTACGGCGGCACGAAGTCGGCGGCGCTCGGCTCTCTCGCCCTGCCGGTGGACCCGACGCTTGCGGTCGCCATCTTGGAGAACGTCAACCTCAAGACCAACGTCGGTTACGACCCGGTCGTCACCTCGGCGGCGGCCTTCACCGTGACCGGCCAGGCCGGCGCCCCCGGACCGCCGCCGTCATCGGGCACCTCGTCGTCGACGAGCAGCTCGTCCACCACCTCGTCGCCGGGGAGCACCACGACCACGACACCTCAGGCGACCGGCACCCGAGGTGCGACGAACCTTTCGGGCCGAGCCCTCACCGTGCCTGGCGGGGCGGCGATCGACCTGCGCCTGCAGCCCGACGGGACCTGGAGCGCCTACGAGTCGACCTCGTGCTCGGGCGCCAGCGCCGCGGCATCCGCCGCAAGCTCGCCGGTGGCAACCGGTCTCGTCAACCCGGTCGCCCGGCCGTCCTCTTCTTCGGCGTCGGCCCCGGTGAGCTCGCTCTTGTCGCTCTGTCGCCACGACGGGGTGGACCAGCGGCTACGCGGCAGCCTCGAGGCGTACGATCGCGCCGGCTACGAGCGCACGCTCAACCTCGTCCCGCTCGAGTCCTACGTCGCCGGCGTGGTGCCAGGCGAGGTGTCCGCCTCCTGGGGACTGGCCGGGGGGAGCGTCGGATCGCCCCAGGGCGAGCCGTGGGGCTTTCAGGCGCTCGAGGCCCAGGCCGTCGCCGTGCGCTCCTACGTGCTCGCCAGCTCGGCTGCAGGCGGTTGGCAGGGCTATGCCGACATCTGCGATACCGACCAGTGCCAGGCTTACGTCGGCGCGGCCTACGAGACCGTCACCAGTGACGCCGCGGTGACCTCCACGGCGGGCGAGGTCCGGGTCTCCGGCACCGGATCGGTGATCTCTGCGCGCTTTTCCGCCTCCACCGGAGGATGGACCGCGCCGAGCGCCTTTCCGGCGGTGCAGGACCTCGGGGACGCCTGTGTGGTGCCGGGCAACGCCCTCGAGTGCAACCCGGTGCACACCTGGCGCTTGACGGTGTCGGGATCGGTCATCGCCAAAAGTGTCGGGCGGGTCGGTCAGGTGGAGTCGGTCGTGGTCCGACAGCGCAACCGCCGCGGCGCATTGGGCGGCCGGGCCCTCGTCGTCGTGATCCAGGGGACGCGGGGCACGGTGACCGACTCGGGTGACTCCTTTGCGGCTTCGCTCGGCCTTCGATCGGACTGGTTCGCCGTCTCCAAGGTGAGCCGTCAGGCGGTGGGCGTGACGACGGGGGGATCGAGCACCACGACGCTCCCCACCACGTCCACGACCTCACCGCCGACCGGCGCCCCCTCGACTCCGCCTTCCACGGTGCCGCTCACGAACTGAACGACCGGCTCCGCGCCGCTCGGGGCCAGCCCTCGAGCAGCTCGGCGCGCGTTCTGGGCATCCCGCTTTCTCCCGCCGAGTTGGGCCGCACGCCAAGCACCTGGTGGATGCTCTGTCGGTTGGCGTGGAAGTTGGTCGCCGAGGCCGCCATGTAGAGCCTCCACACCCGGGCCCGCCCGGCACCGACGAGGCGCACGGCCTCGTCCCAGTTCGCCTCGAGGTTGGCGACCCAGTGGCGCAGCGTCTCGGTGTAGTGCTCTCGCAGGCTCTCGACGTCGCGCACCTCGAGCCCGCAGTCCTGCATCATGCTCACGACCGCTCCTACTTCGTGCAGCTCGCCGTCGGGGAAGACGTAGCGGTCGACGAACGATCGCGGCGCGAAGGCGGTCCGGCCCCCCTCCGAGTTCGGACGGGAGATCCCGTGGTTGAGGAGACGGCCCTCCTCTCGAAGCAGGTCTCGCAGGTCGGTGAAGTACTCCCGCAGGCGCTCCAATCCGACATGCTCGAACATCCCGATCGAGGAGATGGCGTCGTAGGGGCCGTCGTGGACGGCGCGGTAGTCCTGGACGCGGATCTCGACTCGGTCCTCGAGTCCCGCTTCCTGCACCCGCTCCCTGGCGCGCTCGGCTTGGCGTTTGGACAAGGTGATCCCCACGGCGCTAACCCCGTAGTGCTCGGCGGCGTGCAGCACCATCCCGCCCCAACCACAGCCCACGTCCAAAAGGCGCATTCCCGGGGCCAGACCGAGCTTGCTCGCCACCAGGTCGTACTTGGCCCGCTGGGCGTCCTCGAGCGAGGTGTCGGCCTCGGTGAAGCAGGCACAGGAGTAGGTCATCGTGTCGCCCAGCACGAGGTGGTAGAAGTCGTTCGAGATGTCGTAGTGGTGCGAGATGGCGGCGGCGTCCCGTTCCGGGCTGTGACGCCCGCCGCTCAGGCGCACCTCTTCGGAAGGTCGGCGCGGCGGCGGCCCGATGACGCCCAAGCGCAGCGCCGTCTTCAAGAGATCGACCCGCTCGGCTTTCCCGAAGGACTCACCGCCTGCGCCGTTGCGAGCGGCGAGGCGCTCGCGAACCGCAAGCGCCGCATAGACGTCTCCTTCGAGGTCGAGCTCACCCGACACGTACGCCCGTGCCACCCCGAGCTCGCCGGGCGCCCACAGGAAGTAGCGCAGGGCGCGCGGTGAGCGGATGTGCAGGGTCGCCCCGGAGTCCTCCGGACCGAGTCGGCTCCCGTCCCAGAACCGGAGCTCGACGGGGGAGTCGCCCCCGAGGTAGGCCGAGACCGCCGGCTCGAGAGCCGCCGCCACGCTCCGCTGTGCCACCGCCATCACGCTTCTCCCCGTCCCGAGCCAGCCCGACGGGAAGGCGCCCCGCCCCCGGACCGGCGACCCACTGGCAAGGCGAAGGTTAGCGACGGTCAGGATCTCGCGGGCTTGTCGTTTCTCGGCTGCGGGCTGTCTCGCGCGCCCCGGCGGGACCGCCCCGGCTCCGCTGCCGCGCCCGGCGATGGGAGGCGGGCGAGCCCTCATCGGAATGGCTCGTGAACCGGCGGGCCGGACCGGGCAGATTACGCTTCCCGGGTGGCTTTGGCCCCGGGAGCTGGGCGGCACCGGCATGCAACGCTGTGGCGCGTCCTTCGCTTCGTGGTCGGTATCGGCCTCGCGGTGCTCGCCCTATGGGCGTTGAACGGCCAGCGCGACGAGCTCGTGGGGGCCTCCAACGCGCTGTCGCACCTGCGCATCGGCTGGCTGATGCTGGCCGTGGCGCTCGAAGTCGCCTCCTTCGTGTGCTTCGGAGCTCTCCAGCGCCGGCTGCTGCGATGCGGCGGGGTGAACACCTCGCTGGCCTCGATGACCGCGCTCAGCCTGGCCGCCGGAGCGATCGCCAGCTCGGTGCCCGGCGGCCCCGCGGTATCGAGTGTGTACGCCTTCCGTCAGTACCGCCGGCGAGGGGCCGACGAGGCGCTGGCCGGGTGGACCCTGCTCGCCACGCTCGTCTGCGCGGCGCTCGCCCTCGGGCTCCTTGCGACCGCAGGGGTGCTGATCGCCGAGCAGCAGGGATCGGCTTACGGCCTCGTCGGGGTGATCATCGGCGTCCTCGCCGTGACGGTGCTGGCCGACGCGGTGGTCTGGCAGCGGCGCTGGCTTGCTCGTGTCGCTACCGCCCTGCTCGAGCTGTCGAGACGGATCTTCAAGAGACCCCGCCGTGAGGCGGTCGAGATAGTCGAGGAGCTGCTGGCTCGCCTCGCGGAGGTCCGCCTCACCTGGCGCGACCTCGCTGCGACGCTGCTAACGGGCCTGGGGAACTGGATGTTCGACTGCGGGGCGCTCGTGTGCGGTTTCCTCGCCGTCGGCGCCCCGGTCCCTTGGCGCGGTCTGCTGCTCGCCTACGGGGCTGGACAGCTGGCAGCCAATCTCCCCATCACCCCGGGGGGCCTCGGGGTCGTGGAGGGCAGCCTGACCGTCGCGCTCGTCGCCTTCGGCGGTGCCGAGCTGTCCACGGTGGCGGCAGTCCTTTGCTATCGGATCGTCTCGTTCTGGGGCTACCTGCCGGTCGGCTGGCTGGTTTGGGCGGTGGTCGCTTGGAGAGACCGTCGAGCGGACCGGGCCGCTGCGGCCGCCGCGCCGAGCGGGCATCCGCCAGAGGCGCCCGAAGGCGCCAGCCAGCCGCTGAGTCGGGTGCCCGCAGGCACCGAGCTCGCCCGGACCAGGGACGACTCGCTCGGCGCGACGCTGGGGGAGCGCCAGATCGAAGCAAGGGCGCGAGAGGCGACGGTGGAGTGATGAAGCGACGCAGCTTCAAAGTCCTGTCCGGATCGGCCGCGATCGCGGTGGCGAGCGTGCTCGCCTCGGCGTGCACCTCGCCGCGTGACGTGCTCGGGCCGAAGGAGAGCCCCTGCTATCGCGCTGTCGCCGTGGCGCATCTTGCCGTCGAGGGCGCAGGTCGCTTCTCCGGCGTCCGCCAGCTTGACGGGAAGAGCCTGCTGATGGCGCTCAGCGCGGACCGGATCGCTCATCCCGGGGTGCCTCAACGGATACGCGCCAACAAGGACGCGCTCTGTCTCGTTGCCTACCGCGGCCATTTCAGCGCTTCGCGGGTCCGGTCTCCCTGGCGGGTGGGCACCAAGCCGGCGACCTACGCCGTGGTGCTCGTGACCGAGAGCGACTCCAAGGTCGTCGCCACCTTGCTCTTGGGGCGGCCCCCGGTCCGCCTGACGCGGTTCCTGCCCCCGCTGCGCTGATCTGTGAGGCTGAGCTGATCTGTGAGCCTGGGCTGAACTGTGAGCCTGGGCTGATCGTCAGGCTGGGGAGTCCTCAGGCCTGAGCGGCCCGGCGCTCCCGGCCGCGGTCGCGGGAGCGGTCTGCCTGGGACAGCACCACCTTGCGAAGACGAACCACCCCGGGGGTGACCTCCACGCACTCGGTCTCGTCGGCCTGTTCCAGCGCCTGCTCGAGGGTGAGCTTGCGCCACGGGGGAAGCCGCACGAGCTCGTCGGAGGTGGACGAGCGCATGTTGGTGAGCTTCTTTTCCTTGGTCGGGTTGACGTCCATTTCGTCGGCACGCGAGTTCTCGCCGACGACCATCCCCTCGTAGACCTCCTCGCCGGGGCCGACGAACAAGGTGCCCCGCTCGGCCAGGTTGGCAAGCGCGAAGGGCGTGGTGACGCCCTTGCGGTCGGCCACCATCGAGCCGGCGGTGCGAGTCCGGATCTCGCCGGCCCATGGCTCGTAGGCCTCAAAGGCGTGGTGCACCTGCGCGGTACCCCGCGTCTGGGTGAGCATCTCGCTTCGGATCCCGATCAGGCCACGCGCAGGGACGAGGTGCTCGAGACCCACCCATCCGGTGCCGTGGTGGATGATCCGCTCGACCCGAGCCTTGCGCTTGGCGAGCATCTGGGTGAGCGCACCGAGGTGCTCCTCGGGCACTTCGATCGACAGGCGCTCGACGGGCTCGTAGACACGGCCGTCGATCGTCTTGGTGAGGACCTCGGGCTTGCCGACAGTGAGCTCGAAGCCCTCGCGTCGCATCAGCTCGACGAGGACCGCCAGCGCCAGCTCGCCTCGGCCCTGGACCTCAAAGGTGTCCGAGCGCTCGGTCGGAAGGACGCGGATCGCCACGTTGCCGAGGACCTCGGCGTCGAGGCGCCCCTTGAGGAGGCGTGCGGTCAGCTTGGAGCCCTCACGGCCGGCGAGCGGCGAGCTGTTCACGCCGATCGTCATGGCGATGCTCGGCTCGTCCACGTGCAGCACAGGAAGGGCCTTCGGGTCAGCCGGGTCGGCGAGCGTCTCGCCCACGGTGATCTCCGGGATGCCTGCGACCGAGACGAGCTCTCCCGCGCGGGCCTCCTCGACCGGAACTCGCTCCAGGCCCTCGGCCGCGAGCATCTCCACGCACTTCGCGCGCTCGATCGTGCCGTCGCGCCGGCACCAGGCGAGGGTCTGGCCGCGGCGCAACGTGCCCTCCACGACCCGACAGACCGCCAGGCGGCCGAGATAAGGAGAGGCGTCGAGGTTCGTGACGAGCGCTTGCAGGGGCGCCCCCTCGGTGTAGGCGGGCGCGGGCAGGTGGTCGAAGAGCGCGTCCACGAGGGGGGCGAGGCTCGAGCCCGCCGGGCGCCCCGTGACGGTGCCCGCCGGCTGGGCGAGCTGCAGCCAGCCCTCCCGGGCGCTTCCGAACAGGAATGGCACGTCGAACTGGGCGTCGCCGGCCTCGAGTTCCAAGAAGAGCTCGAGGGTCTCGTCGACCACCTCGGCGATGCGAGCGTCGGGACGGTCGACCTTGTTGACGACCGTCACCACGGGCAGACCGGCCTCGAAGGCCTTGCGCAGCACGAAGCGGGTCTGGGGGCGGGGACCCTCGGCGGCGTCGACGAGCAGCATCGCCCCGTCCACCATGGCGAGCGCCCGCTCGACCTCGCCGCCGAAGTCGGCGTGGCCGGGGGTGTCGACGATGTTCAGGCGACGGTCGCCGAAGTGGAACGCCGCCTGCTTGGCGAGGATGGTGATCCCCTTCTCGCGCTCGAGGTCCATCGAGTCGAGGACGCGGTCGACGATCACCTCTCGCTCGTGGAACGCTCCGGCCTGGCGCAGCATGGCGTCGACCAGCGTTGTCTTGCCGTGGTCGACGTGGGCGATGATCGCCACGTTCCTCAGCTCGTCCCTGGTCGCCACGTTCGTCCTCGTCTGCTCGATCCGACCTGCTCTGTCCGCTCCGCCTCGCGCCGGTAGGTCTGCCGGGCCGCCGCCGCTTAGATTGCACGCGATGGCGACCAGACCGAGCCGGCTCGAGCGGATCACCAACCTGTTCCTGGCGTTGCTCGAGACGCCTCGCCCGCTCTCCCTGCGGGAGATCGGGCTCGCCGTCGCCGGCTACCCCTCCGAGCCAGGTGCCCTCCGCCAGGCCTTCGAGCGCGACAAGCGCACACTCCGGGAAGAGGGCGTCCCGATCGCCGTCGAGCGGGTCGACGGAGAAGAACAGGTCGGTTACCGAATATTACCAGAGGAGTACTATCTCCCCGACCTTGGCCTGGGTGACGACGAGCGGGAAGCGCTCACCTTCGCCCTTGCTGCGGTCCGGCTCGAGGGCGACCTCGGCGGCGGGGCGATCGCAAAGCTCGCCCCGGGCGCGGTGCCCGAGCTGCCGCCTGTCGCGGTCCTGCCCGCCCTCCCCGCCTTGGCGGTCCTCCAGGAGGCCATCCGCACCCGCGCTGTGGCGCGCTTTGGCTACCACGGGAAAAAGCGTGCGGTGCAGGGACACGGTCTCGTGTTCCGCCTCGGCGCCTGGTACCTCGTCGGTCGAGACGGCTCGGCAGGCGACGAGCTGCGGACCTTCCGGGTGGACCGGATCGAGGACTCGCCCGAACTCGGCGAGCCCGGGGCGTACGAGCCCCCAGAGGGTCGGGCCGAGCTGCGATTCGCCCCGTGGCTGGGCCAAGACGGCGGCGCTGGCCGCGACGAGGTCTCGGATGGGAACTCGGCAGCGGACGATCACGAGAGCAGCACAACGGAGGTCGACCTGGACGTCGACGTGCGCGAGCTTGCCTACGCCAAGGCCCTTCTCGGAGAGCGTGCGCTCGTGCAGCGCTCAGACGACGGTTCGGCGCGTTTCCGGTTCCCCGTCGCCGACGAGGAGGCCTTCTTGGCCTGGATCCTCGGGCGGGGAGATGCGGTGGAGGTCGTGGCGCCCGCGGCGCTTCGCGAGCGGGTGATCGCGGCCTTCGAGCAGCTGGCCGGCACGGATGCCGCGGTGCTCCGGTGAGCGAGGCCCTGGACGCCGGCCAGCGTCTGCACCGTCTGCTCGCGGTGCTCGCCTATCTGGCCCAGGTGGGGGAGGCCACGATCGCCGACCTCGCCGAGCGCTTCGCCATGGACGAGGCGACCCTTGTGGCAGAGCTCGAGCTGGCGGCGTGCTGCGGGTTGCCGCCCTACACGCCCGACCAACTGCTCGAGCTCGTGGTGGACGACGAGCGCGTCGCCGCCTTCGGGCTGGAGGCGCTGCGGCGACCACCCCGGCTCACCCCCGAGGAAGGTCTGGCCGTGGCGGCCGCCGCGCGTGCCCTCTTGGCGGTGCCGGGTGCGGATGCGGCCGGTCCACTGGCGAGCGGCCTCGCCAAGCTCGAGGGGGTGCTCGGGGAGGACCGCCTTCGCGTCGACGTCGACGTGTCGCTCGAGGCGGCTCTCCTGGCGCGGGCCGCGAACGAGCACGAGGCGGTCGAGATCGACTACCTCGGAGCGTTCCGTGGCGCCGAGAGCACCCGGGTGGTCGAGCCCCACGCCGTGGTGACCCGTGAGGGCCGCAGCTACCTCGACGCCTGGTGCCGCCTGGCTCGAGACTGGCGGCGCTTCGCCCTTGATCGGATCAGCGCGGCGCGCCCGCTCGGCGAGACCTTCGCCGCGCGTCAGCTTCCCGAGGAGCTCGAAGCACCCGGTGCGTTCACCGGCGGCGGCCGCACCCTCGAGGTCGAGCTCTCGCTTCCCGAAGACCGCGTCCACCTCGTCCAGCCGTTTGCTCTGGGGGCGCCCGAGCGCCGCGGTGACGACGCCGTGGTGCGCCTCGCAGTGGCCGACGAGCGCTGGCTCGGCCTGCTGTTGCTGCGCCTTGGTCCCGAGGCCAAGGTGCTTTCTCCCCCCGGCCTCGTCGCCGCGCGTCGGGTGGTCGCCCGCCGCGCCCTCGAGCGCTACCGCCGCGCTTCGTAGACCCACCGCTCTACCGGGGGGCTGTCCGGCGGTAGTCGCGCCGGGATGTCCGCTTCGTAGCTTCGCCATGTGCTGGTGCTCGCCAAGGTCCGGCGCGGGCGCGAGCACTACTACCTCGCCTCGCTCCCACGAGAACAGACAGATGCCGGTCTCGTGGAGGAGCTCGGGGTCTGGCACGGCGCGGCAGCGGCCGAGCTCGGCCTCGCCGGTCGCCACGTCGAACCCGAGCAGCTCGCCCAGCTGCTCTCGGGACGAGCCCCGGACGGAAGCGAGCTTGATCCCGGCCACGCCCGGGTGGACGTCGTGGCATACGACTGCACCTTCACCTGCCCGAAGGGCGTCAGCCTGCTCGAGCGACTCGGGCCTGAGGCGCTCGCCGTCGAGACTCGCAAGGCGCACGAGGGTGCAGTTGCGGCGACGCTCGGCTACCTCGAGCGCCACGCAGCGGTCGTCAGACGCTCGCGTGAAGGCGGGCGTGTGAGCGAGGGCGCTTCCGGGCTGATCGCGGCGGCATTCTTGCACCAGGCGAGCCGGGCGCCCGATCCGCATCTGCACACCCATCTCCTCGTCGCCAACCTGGCACGCGACGATGCCGGCCGTTGGTCCGCCCTCGACGCTCGGCCGCTGTTTCTCGAGCGCGCCGCGGCAGGGGCGCTCTATGCGGCGGAGCTGCGCTCCCGTCTCGGCGCAGCGCTCGGCGTCTCGTGGCGCAAAGAGCGAGAAGCGCTCGATCTCGCCGGGGTGCCACGCCCCGTCTCAGTTGCCTTCTCGCGCCGCCAGGCAGCGATCGCCGACGAGCTCGCCCGCTTCGGGAGCCAGTCTCCGGCGGCCGCACGCGTCGCGTCGCTTCGGACGCGCCCGCCAAAGGACCGCTCGGTGAGCATCGAGCGCCTTGGCGACGTCTGGCGCGAGCGCGCGCTGGATCTCGGCGTCGCTCCGAGTCGCTGGAGCCGGGTTGCCCCGGGACGGCCTGAGCTTGCGTCCGGCCACCGCCTGGCTCCGGCGGTGCAAGCAGCCTTGACGAGTCTCGAGGTGCCGTTCTCCCGGCGCAGCCTTGTGGCGGCCGTTGCACGCTCGAGCACCGAGGGAGCCGCGGTGGAGGAGGTCGAGACGGCGGCGGCGGCGGCGCTCGAAGACCGCACGGTGGTGGTCGCAGTTTCGAAGGGCGCCGTCTCGATGGGCAAAGGTGCCGTCAAGGTGCCTGGGGTTGTCGAGGAGCGCTTTGCGACCGTTGCTTCCCTTGTTTCACACGAGCGCCTGCGGACGATCCTCGCGAGTTCCCTCGCCCTTCCTGGCGACTTCAGCTTTCCCGTGGCCGGAGTGGTGCTCCGACAAGACGACGAGACGGCACGCGACGAGCTGGCGGAGCGCTCACTCA
>JAODBN010000004.1 GCA_025463965.1 Acidimicrobiaceae bacterium | reverse complement strand
ACTCGGGACTGTCCAAGAAAGTCTGACGCAAGACACCATTCACCACGGCGTTAAACTCGCTCGCGACAGTCTGATTACCATGGCGCCATGTCAGCACCCAAGCTCGGCAGTGCAGTCGTAGTCGCAGGTGCGTTCGCCGCGGCGGCCGTCTTCACCAGCTCCAGCGCCACGGCATCAGCCGGGGCGCCGCCGGCGAGCAGCAAAGCCCGCTTGCTCATCGCCGCCACGACCTTCGACACAGAGGTGCTTGCCGGCCAGTTCTCGAGGGCTTACGCGTTCATCCTTCCGGCCGAGCGAAAGACGTGCACCGGATCTGCGTTCGCCGGACTTGCCAATATCGCGTACGTCTTCGGGCGTGGGGGGCAACTGACCGTGTCCGGCCCCGT
Organism: Acidimicrobiaceae bacterium; assembly: GCA_025463965.1. GTDB lineage: Bacteria > Actinomycetota > Acidimicrobiia > Acidimicrobiales > Bog-793 > JAODBN01. Next base: position 2,883 of record JAODBN010000004.1, on the reverse strand, counting down.
CATCGCAGGCGACCTTGGCTTCGTCCGTGAGCGGGTTCGGCGCAGCGGAGAGACTATTTACTCTGGCCTCGGCGCCTTCTTCGCCGATCGTTCCCCTGGCAGCGAAGCCTGGCAACTTTCTAGCGGGCAGTGGTGGATGAACGCCGGCAGTATCTGCTCTTCAGGGTAGAAATCGGGGCCAGCCGCGCGCTTCGGCGCTGCCTGGCGCTCATGAGAGTCGGTCGTCGACCGACAGATCGCGTCGACGGAGACGAGCCCGGTGTGCTCATAGGATCGGTGGAACAAGGTCGGACGCAACCCCTCGTAAGCATGACGGCCTCCCGCACGTTGCTCTACGGCCCGCACCCCGGGCAGCGATCTACCCCGCCTCCGACATTCTTTCGGGCCCATGCCTCGATCGCCGCGGTGCTCAGGCTGCACACCTTCGCGTAATCGACCGTCCACTGCCTTACACCAACGCGGGCGAGGTGAGAGCAGCTCGTCCGATGGAGCTTCAAGTAGTCGGGCCTCGGCCGGCGGTGCAGGTTCAGCACATAGCCGCCTGGATTGGCGGCGAGCCAGGAGAGGTAGCCGTCGTCGTCGTCGAGAAAGCTCGTGAGTGGCCAACTGAGCGGGAGTGCCACGGGCTGTGAACGTGGCGAGATGACCCGAGGGGAGACCGGGTCACCCCGACGCTTCCAGGCGGGGGTGTAGGTGCCCGAGTACGCCCACAGGTAGAGGTCCAGCAGTCGGCACTCGGTGAGATCCACGCCTTCGGCTAGCAGGGCGGCACGCACCTCGTGGAGTACGTCGAGGCTTGACAGGAGCTCAGCTCGATACGCCCGGGTAAGCACAATGCCACGGGTGGCCAGTCCGCCACCGGGCGGTACACGATGGTGACGGACCAGGTACTCCTCGACCACCGAGTCCAGGATAGGGATGAGGCCGGGCCGCTTCTTGTGGAGCACCTTGGACGCGCGCGGGAGCCCCACCTCTGGCACGCCTTCGAAGGCAGCGAGAAGCGCTTCGAGAGCCGCCCAGTCCACCTCATTGCTCATAAGAGAGGCGTCTGGCGGGATCACTCGCAGCGCGGCCTCGACCGGTCCTCTTGCCGCCAACACTCCGGCGACAACTTTGGACGACATACGGGCGATGATCCGGTTGGCCGTGCGCACGTCGGTCTCGGTGAGGGTGCTGTCATGGCGGACAGGCGCCAGGTCATAGGCCTGGTAGCTGCCGTCGTCGCGGACGAACTCCCGGGCGAGAACGAGTGGGTCGGGGATTGTGGTCCCGCTGACGAGGCGGAGAGGGGTCACGGAGGGGAGCGTACGCGGCTGGTCGACCAGTCGCACCCAGCACTAAGTGCGCGTGTCTCGCGACCTCGGGCTCGATCCCGTATCGCTCGGCGCTGCGGTGCGTGCGTGGCACCGCCGAGTCGCCACCCGCCTCCTCGACTCGGTGACCAGCCTCTCCGGCTTCGTCTCGAACTCACACAGCGACGATGACTCCGGCGGGCTACGAGGCGGCAGATCACCGACTCATTTCGCCACGGCACGAGACGCCACTGTGACCCCTGAACCGTTTCAGTGTTCGAGCCACGTCAGCAGTTCGTACATAGGGCGACCGCCGCCTTCACCAGCGGAAACGCTCCCTGCGCGAACGTGGACCTGTGCAGTGCAAGCCGTTGCAGATATCTGAAAAAAGTAACGCGTACCCCACTTGATCACGCACAGTGGTCAGCAATACGATGACAGGTGACGCGGGGGACAGCTCCCGCCTCAGCAGGGGGGACCATGTCTCAACGTCGTCGCGTTGTCTCCGGCCTTGTCTCGGCCGGTCTGTTGGCCGGGCTGGCGGTATCCGCTGCTCCCGCTGCTGCTCCAGCGAGCGCCACCAAGGGTGCCAGCCCGATCGTCGCGACGAGCGACGAAGGCAGCGGGGCGGCAGTTCCCTTCACCGAGTACAACGCCGTCGGGTCACAGACCAACGGCACGGTGATCGGGCCGTCTTACAACCTGTACACGCTCGCAGCTGAGGCAGTCGGCCGCATTGCGGTGACGCTGTCGGGCGCCGGCCAGTACGTCACGTTTAAGCTCGTCAGATCGGCGAACGCTTTCGACCTCCGCTACTCGATCCCTGACTCCGCGGACGGCCCGGGCCTCACGACGCCTCTGAACGTTGCGGTGAACGGCCGCAGCGCCGGGTCGGTGACGCTGACTTCCAAGTACACCTGGTTCTACGGGAGCTACCCCTTCAGCAACAACCCCGCTGACCTGCACGGTCACCATATGTACGACGACGTGCGGATGATGTTCCCAAGGACGCTTCCTGCCGGTAGCGAGGTCACGTTCCAAGTGACAGATCCCTCCATCCCGGTGACCGTCAACGTCGCGGACTTCGAAATGGTGGCTCCCCCCATCAGCCAGCCCAAGGACTCGCTGTCGGTGACGTCGTTCGGGGCCGACCCGACGGGTGCCCAGGACTCGACCACGGCGATCCAGAACGCGATCAACGCTGGTGCCGCTCAGCACAAGGCCGTCTACCTGCCATCAGGCAACTTCACCGTGACGGCTCACCTGATCGTGAACAACGTCACCCTGACCGGTGCAGGGGAGTGGTACACGACGCTGCACGGCGCCGGAGTCGGCGTGTACGGCAGCCTGAACCCAAACCCGAGCACCAACGTTCACCTGTCGAACTTCACCATCCTCGGAGAGGTGACCGACCGGGTGGATTCCGCCGACGTCAACGGGATCGGCGGCGCGATGGGCGGAGGATCGACGATCGACCACGTCTGGATCCAGCACACCAAGGTCGGCATGTGGTTCGACGGGCCCTTCAACGGCCTCACGATCAGCGACGTGCGCATCCAGGACACGACCGCCGACGGCATCAACTTCGACG
>JAODBN010000437.1 GCA_025463965.1 Acidimicrobiaceae bacterium | reverse complement strand
TCGGGCGAGAAGAGAGATCGACACGAGGCACACCCACTTGACCTGAATGCGTCGGGCGTAGTACGCTGCGACGCATCCCGCATTACCACTCTGGGTAACGGTCTCCTTTCGGTCCGGAGTCCGGTCTTGCTGGTGTCCATACAACGCGATCCGCCCTCTGCCGGTGGGAGGTTTCTCCGTGGCCGCTCGTCTTCGCGCGCTAGTAGCGACGCTGCTTTGTTGTTCGCTCGTTTCTCAACTCGCCGGTGCGACAGCCGCCGCCGTCGTCGGTGCGCCCGGCTCCCGCGCGGTTCCCGCTGCGGCCGCCACGCCAGCGCCGGCGATCATGACACCGCGCTCGATTGCGCCACGCGGTTCCATGGGCGTGCCGTCAGATGCACGACTTTTCAGTCGCTTCCATGCGCCGCTGGCGCGACCCACGTTTCCGCCTATGGCGCAAACGCTAGTGCCGCGCGCGACTCCGGCTCAGAAAATCGCCGGCGGTTCGGGACACGCCTTTCCTGGGCCGGTGGTCACCAGGGGTGCTGCATCCCCCGCGAGCCTGCCGAAGAACTCCGGCGATGCGGTCGAGCGCTTTTTCGCGCGCGAAGGCGGTGCTCGCTCCGCGCTTCCCCGTGCGACCGGTCCGGCGGGGGTACGCGGAGTCAGCGCCACACGCCACGCCTCGGCGGTCGACCTCAGTTCGCTCAACGTCACCGGTATCAACCGATGGTGGTCCTACGAAGAAGGCGACATCCCGGGGGTCGGCCACTGGATGGTCAACGCGCACTGGCAGAACTTGATCATTCAGTCCGACGATTTCGACATTCCGTACCGGGGCATCCACTTGGCGTTCCGGCGAACGTACAACTCGTACAGCGGTCACGATTACGCCAGTGATGACGGTTCCACCGTTATCGGCCAATACGGTAACGGTTGGACGAATACGTTCGATGCTCACATGTCGACCAACAACTGCCCCAATACGGGCTACTCGTGGGCCGGTTATTATGGCTTCTCGGTCTACGACGTAGATGGCGCGCGGTACGACTATTGCTTCAGCGCGTCGGGACTACTCACACCCCCCACTGGCATGCAAGGCACAAGCCTGGTCGCGAATCCCGATGGCGGTTCGTTCTATTGGACGAAGAAGAACGGAACGCAGTACACGTTCTACTCGCCCTACTACACTGGCGCGAATGCTGGCTACAGCGGCCGCGTCTATCGCATCTCGGGCCGAAATCAGAACAACTACATCCAGTTCTCGTACTTTTGGACGGTCGACGCCTCGTCGAGTACGTACCTGCTCTACAGCACGGCGACGACCGACAACGGCAATCTCCAGGCGATTTTGCGGTTCTCGCTCTTCAACGGCCAGCGGTTGCTCTCAGAGGTCGATCGCCCCGACGGCGCGGCAATCCTCTACAACTACGACAACAGTGGAAATCTGATCTCAGTGGGAAAGCCAGCGCCAAACAACAGCGGTCAGCTCGTCTACGAAGGATACGGCGGCTATCACAATTTCATGTGGGCGAACAATCCGCGCTGGAACGCTTCGAACCAGGCCGACGGAGGGTATGTCGCGTTTCATTTTGCGGCACAAGGCTCGTCTGGGGTCAATGGCATCCAGTGGGTCGGCGTATTGAACGGTGTGCCGCCGGATTCCACGGGAACAATTCTCCAGCCGGGCGTTGCGACCGGTGCAATTCAATATCGCTATGAATCAGTCACTGGGTCCGGGACGAACACCGCGTACAGCGACACGGACGGTCATCAAACAGTTCAATACATTGATGGCGGCGCAGCATGGGGGGATCCCGGCCGCCCGGCGACGCGTATGAAGTGGACAGGCTCTCAATGGCTGTCCACGACCGAGACCTGGGACGCAAACAACAACCTCGTCAGCAGTACGGACGCGCGTGGCAACGAGACGGACTACGCATACGACGTCAACGGAAACACCATCGCAGTAGCGGACCCCGCCGCCACACCCGGCGCGGTGCGCCCCACGTCGCTATACTCATACGACACCTTCAACAACGTCTTGGCGCACTGTGATCAAGCCCAGACGGACGCGCTGCACCTCGATTGGTCCGCTGCTCCCTCTGGTGATGGAGCATGCCCGGCGTCGTCGTCGTCCTCGACGAGATACACTTGGACCCAGACGACCGCTGAGCCGTACGGTAGGCTATCGACGGTAACCACGCCGTCGACGGCCGCTGCTCCGACCGGGTATACCATCCAGTATTCCTACGATCCAACGCTAGAAGGCGGCGTCGACTACGGCCTGTGGACTCGCGTTCTCGGCACTCCTACCTCTGACGCAGGAAGAACCCCGATGGCACATCGCTTTTACGACGCAAATGGCAATGTTCTTTGTAGCAACGCTGAAGCTGGGAGGGGCGGAGTCACGCTGTTCGCCTACGATTCTCTAGACCGCGTGACTAGTGTCGCAGATGCCGACGATACTGCTGCGGGGCCGGGAACTTGCGGGAGAGCGCCAGGCCTGAGCACCGCGGGTGTGCCATGGAGTACGGCAAAGACGACGACGTATTACCCAGACGGCAGCGTGTCCGCAACGCAAACTCCGTCCGAGAGAGCACTTGGGGTAAGTACGACGTTTGCGTACGACCTGGATGGCAACGAGCATACGGTTACGACTCACAATGGGTGCTTACTGGGAGTCTCTTGCACCGCGGGTATAACAACAAAGTGGTACGACGGTGCAGATCGGCTGGTCGAAGTCATGGAGCCGCAGGACCCTACGGATTACTACACCTACCCGTGGCTCAAACGTTATTACTACGATCTGACCCAGGGCGGCACGTCCTCATTTCGCAATAGCTCGTTGACGGCGCACGGCAATCTTTTCAAGACACAAGAATATATCGGCAATTCAGCGTCCCGTAACCCAACATGGACGGCCACAGGTTGGACAGACATGAGCGGCACGGCGTTCGATGCGCTGGACCGCGCTGTTTCGAAGTACAGCGTTGTCCCGTCCTTTACTGCCGAAGGCGTCACTACCGCTCAATCCTCCAACACCTACGATGCGAGTGGTCAAGCAGGTCTCCTATCTACTGTTACAAACGCGGTCGGCGACACGCAAACGCTCACATACGATGGTGTGGGTCAAGTGATCAAAAACGTGTCGACGAATTCAATGTCGCCAACGCTTTTGTACAGCTATGATCTGAATGGGCGCGTCGTCAACATCAATTCTGCGGTTCTAGGAGACGATAAGCGCGCATATGACCTCGCAGGAGAATTGACCTCGCGTTCCGAGCCGGCCGGTGGGGGCGTTACAGATCCCGTCACCACGAGCTATGCGTATTTTGAAGACGGTAAGAAAGCAGCGCTTACCGTTGCAGCAGAAAGTGGAACCGTTCCGGGGTTTTCTGCTACGCAGCCGACGAAGCAGTACTCGTACCGCGCTGATGGCAAGCTGGTCTCGGAGATATTGAACTATAACGGGGGCGCATACCCGTTTACGTGGACGCTCACGCCGGCTGGCCGACCTCAAACTAGAAGTGACCCCTTCGCATCACCAGGCTACCAATACTCATATGACTCTAGCGGCCGACTGCAGAACCTTACAATGCCAAACCTCTCGTTCGCTAATATGACGTACGATGCTGAAGGCGAGCCGATCGCCTTTGGCGCATACGGCACGACGCAGACAAATACGTTCTCAACTCGTGGCGAATTAACCGGCGAGGCATTTGGGAACGACGGGTGCTATCCGTTCTCCACAAGTCATCCGCAAGGTGGCCAGACCGTCCAGGCGTGGCACAAGGAGATAAGTGCCAACGGGTTTCTGCTCAAGCAGAACGTTTGCCCAGGCAGCGGATTTCCGACGTTGATGTGGGACCACGGTGCTGGTGCGACTATGTTCGGCGGCCTATACGCCCCTGGCGGCCAGATTTCGGCCGGGCAGACATACGGCTACGACGCGGCTGGCCGGATCGCTGGGGTCACGTACAACCACCAAGCAACGGTCGGCGGCGTGACCCATAATTGCGTAGATACGTCGGCGCGCTCTTACGACACCGAGAATCACCTGGTATCCATTGCGACGGCGGCACAGACTGGTTGGAACTGTGCAAACGCTTACGACCTCGTTGTTTATACTTGGGGCTTGAACGGCCATCCGATCTCTGTCGGAGCAGTCTCAAACGCTGCAAGCCCACCGAATGCAAACGTCGCGCAACGCGGTACGATACACTGGGACGGCGACTCGATGCTCTTCG
>JAODBN010000418.1 GCA_025463965.1 Acidimicrobiaceae bacterium | reverse complement strand
TTCATCGGGGTGACCGGGCTGTCCGAGACGGGCTTCACCGTGGCCGACGTCAACGAGGCCAACCTGAAGGCGGCTGCCATGGATCGCTCGCGCCGTGTCATCGTGCCGATGGACCACACGAAGATCGGCGCGGCCGACTTCGTCAAGGTGTGCGAGCCCGACCGAGTCGACACCGTGGTCACCGACGAGGAGGACGCAGACCTGTCGCAGATGTGCGAAGAGCACGGCGTGCGCGTCGTGGTCGCGCGCTAGGAGCGCGAGGGACACCTGCCCGACCTTGACCGCGGGCCACGGAAGGATCGACGTTCGTTGCGCAGCCGGGACGAGCTCGGAGCGCCGCACAAGGCGGAAGACCGCGACGCGCGACCCTCTGACGGCCTGATCGGGCCGTCGCTAGATCAGGCGACGAAGTACTTGGCCTGCGGATGGTGGCAGACGATCGCCAGCGTCGTCTGCTCCGGTTCGAGCTGCTCGCCGTCGCTCATCGCCACCCCGATCCGGCCGGCCTCGAGCAGGTCGACGACCTTGGCGTTGTCCGCCAGATCGGGGCACGCCGGGTAGCCGAAGGAGTAGCGCCCGCCCCGGTACTTCTGCCGGAACAGGCCGGTCAGGCTGGGGCCGTCCTCGTTCGCGAAGCCCCACTCCTCTCGGATGCGCCGGTGCCAGGACTCCATGAGCGCCTCGGTCATCTCCACCGACAGACCGTGCAGGCTCACGTAGTCGAGGTAGCGGTTCTCGGCGAACAGCTCCTGCGCGACGACGCTCGCCTTTGCCCCCATGGTGGTGACGAGGAACGAGACGTAGTCGATCTCTTCCGAGGAGGCGGGGCGGAAGAAGTCCGCGATGCACAGGTACGGCGCCTCGCGCTGGCGGGGAAAGCTGAAGCGGGTCGCCTCCTTGGTGCGCTCGACGTCTGAGTAGACGACGAGGTCGTTGCCCTCGGAGGCGGCGGGGTAGTAGCCCCAGACGACCTGGGGCACCAGCGCGTCGGCCGCCTTGGCCTCGTCGAGGCGGGAGCGCAGCTCTGCACGGACCCGCTCTTTGAACTCGCCGTCGTTCTCGCCCTTTTCGGGGCGATATCCCCACTGGTTGCGGAACAGCGCCGTCTCGTTCAGGTAGGACCGTATGTCATCGAGCGCGATGCCCTTCGCGACGCGGCTGCCGATGAACGGCGGAACGAACACCGGGTTGTCGTCGATCACGTCGGGCGAACGAGGCGGAAGTGAGGCGGGGTCCACCTCGGCGAGCCGCTGGCTCTTGCGCTTGGGGAGCACCCGCCCGGTCGACTCGGTTCCGAGCGCCGGGTCGCGTTGGCCGCTCGTCTTCTCCTCCATCAGGCGTTCGAGCGTGTGCAGGCCCTCGAAGGCGTCACGGCCGTAGAAGACGCGCCCTTCGTAGACCTGGCGCAGGTCCCGCTCGACGTAGCTGCGGGTGAGGGCCGCTCCGCCGAGCAGCACGGGCAGCTCCGCGAGGCCGCGACGGTTCATCTCCTCGAGGTTCTCGCGCATGATGAGCGTCGACTTCACGAGCAGCCCGCTCATCCCGATGACGTCGGCCTTGACCTCGGTGGCGGTCGCCAGCATCTCGGCGATCGGCACCTTGATCCCGAGGTTGTGGACCTCGTAGCCGTTGTTCGTGAGGATGATGTCGACGAGGTTCTTGCCGATGTCGTGAACGTCGCCCTTCACCGTGGCGAGCACGACGCGGCCTCGCCCACCGGAATCGTTCCGCTCCATGTGCGGCTCGAGGTGGGCCACCGCTGCCTTCATCGTCTCGGCGGACTGCAGCACGAAGGGAAGCTGCATCTCCCCCGAGCCGAACAGGTCACCGACGACCTTCATGCCTGCGAGCAGGTAGTCGTTCACAATCCCGAGGGCGGTGTGCCCCGTGCCGAGTGCCTCGTCGAGGTCATCCTGCAGTCCGTTGCGATCCCCGTCGATGATGCGTTGCTCAAGGCGTCGCTCGACTGGCCAGCCGCTTCGGTCTTCCTTCTTGGTGGCCGGGCCGCTGACGCCTTCGAATCGGGCGATCAGTGCGCTCAGTGGGTCGTAGCCCTCGCGGCGGCGGTCGTAGATGAGATCGAGACAGATCTCCCGAACTTCCTCGTCGATGCGGTGCAGGGGCAGAATTTTGGAGGGGTGCACGATGGCGGCGTCGAGGCCCGCCTCTGCACATTCGTGCAGGAACACCGAGTTGAGGACCTGACGCGTCGCGGGGGAGAGGCCGAAGGAGACGTTCGAGAGCCCGAGGATCGTGTTGACCCCGGGAAGCTCGGCCTTGATCCGCCGGATGCCCTCGATCGTCTCGACACCGTCCTTGCGGCCCTCCTCCATCCCCGTGGACAGTGGGAGGGCAAGCGGATCGAAGAAGAGGTCCTCGGGGGACAGGCCATAGCGGTCGACTGCGAGGTCGTGGATGGCGCGGGCCGCGCGCAGCTTCCACTCGGCCGTGCGGGCCTGGCCTTCTTCGTCGATGCAGGTGCACACCACCGCGGCCCCGTGCTCGCGCGCCAAGCTCAAGAAGCTGTCGAGCCGGGTCCCGGGCCCGTCCCCGTCCTCGAGGTTGACCGAGTTGAGGACGCTCCGTCCACCGAGCCACTCCAGCGCAGTCCGGATCACCTGCGGTTCGGTGGAGTCCACCATCACCGGGACCGAGCTCTGGGTGGCCAGGCGGCTGATCACTTCGCCCATGTCGGACACGCCGTCCGCGCCCGTGTAGTCGACGCACACGTCGATGAGGTGCGCCCCCTCCTTCACCTGGTCGCGCGCCATCGCCGTCGTCGTGTCGAAGTCGCCGGCCAACATCGCCTCGCGGAACTTCTTCGACCCGTTGGCGTTCGTGCGCTCTCCCACCATGAGCACCGAGCTCTCCTGGTGGAAAGGGACGAAGCTGTAGAGCGACGCCGCTCCGGATTCGTGCGCGATGTCGCGCCGAGGAGCGGGCCGGTGGCCTACTCGCTCGACGACCTTGGCGAGGTGCTCGGGGGTCGTGCCGCAGCAGCCACCGATCACCGAGACCCCGAGCTCGCTGACGAAGGCATCGAGGTGCTGGGCGAGCCCGTCGGGGTCGAGGTCGTAGTGCATCTTGCCGTCCACGACCGAGGGCAGGCCGGCGTTCGGGATCGTGGAGATGGGAAGACGCGAGTGGCTGGACAGGTAGCGAACCGGTTCGTACATCTCGACCGGTCCGGTGGCGCAGTTCAGCCCGATCACGTCGGGCCGCACGGCCTCGAGCGCAGCGAGGGCCGCGCCGATCTCGGTGCCGGGCAGCATCCGCCCGGTGAGCTCGATCGTGACTTGAACCTGGAGGGGCACCTCGCGCCCCACCTTGGCCATCGCCCGGCGGCACGCCGCCAGCGCCGCCTTGGCGCCGAGCAGGTCGAAGGCCGTCTCGACGAGTAGCAGGTCCACGCCGCCCTCGAGGAGGCCGACCGCTGCCACCTCGTAGGAGTCCCGCAAGTCGGCGTAGGGAATCTGTCCGAGCGTCGGGAACTTGGTGCCCGGCCCGAGGCTGCCCGCCACAAAGCGCGGGTGGTCAGGGGTCGAGTAGCCGTCAGCGACCTCCCGGGCGAGCTCGGCGGAGCGCCGCGAGATCTCGCCGGCGCGCTCCGCGATGCCGTACTCGGCGAGCACCAGGGGGAAGGCCCCGAAGGAGTCGGTCTCGACGACGTCGACACCCACTTCGAGGAAGGAGCGGTGCAGGTCCCGGACGACGTCTGGGCGGGTGAGCACGAGGATCTCGTTGCAGCCCTCGAGCGCGGGGCCCCCGAAGTCGTCGGCCGACAGGTCCCGAAGCTGGAGGTTGGTCCCCGTCGCGCCGTCGAAGATCACCACGCGCTCGCGTAGGAGGTCCAGGTAGCTCGCCATCCCCCCAGGCTACTGGCGCTCTCCCAGGTGCCGACGAACCGCCCGGTGACGCGTCACCAGGCGAGCAGCTCGCGAGAGACCACCTGGCCCCGCTTGAGGACGAGGCGGCCCATGGTCTTGTTGGGGGCTTGCCGACGCAGCGTCGGAGAGCCCGGGTTGAACAGCAGCTGGCCGCCCTCGCCGAACTCGTTGAGGGGAAGGTGGCTGTGGCCGAAGACGACCACGTCGGCATCGGGAAAACGCTGGTGCAGGCGCGCCGCTCGACCCGAGCGCGCTCCGCTGTCGTGGACCATCGCCACGCGCACTCCGGCGAGGCTGACCTCCAGGGTCTCGGGCAGACGGGTGGCCAGTTCGACGTCGTTGTTGCCGAGCACCGCCAGTGTCTCAGTCATGGCGCCGAGCTCGGATAGCACCGCTGGCCCGATGACGTCCCCTGCGTGCAGCAGCACGTCGGCTCCCTCGATGAGCTCGAGCGCTGCCGCCGGCAGGTGGTCTGAAACGCCTGAGCGAAGGTGGGTGTCAGAGAGGACGGCGACGATCATGGACCGTCAGGCCGGCTCTCTTGGGCCCGGCTCTCCTGGGTCTTGGTCTTCGTCCCCTGGAGTCTCCGGACCGGAGAGTCCGGCCTCGAACTCCCCGAGCTGGGACTCGTCGAGGTCGGGCTCGCTCGCCGCGTCCTCGAGGTCGGCCTCATCGGCCGCTTCGAGGGCTTCTGCCTCGAGGGCGGCAATCGCACGGAGCACGTCGTCGCCGTCGACGTCCTCGGAGCGGGCGAGATAGTCGAGCAGCTGATTGCCCACCGAGAGCAGCCCGGTCACGAGCCAGTGAGCGGGGATGTCCTCCGCCAGCCCATTGAGGGCCGTGAGCAGCACCTGCGGATCGTCGGGAGCCCGGTAGGCGGTGAGGGCGGCGAGGGCAGCCTGACGGGCCCGGGCCAGGTCCAACTGGCGCGGCTCGGAT
>JAODBN010000413.1 GCA_025463965.1 Acidimicrobiaceae bacterium | reverse complement strand
GAGGACCGCGGCCGACGGCTACGGCATCGAGGTCCTTCAGCGACGTGCGCTGTCCAAGACCTCGGCCATCTTCCTGGTGAACGCGGGCGGCCGGCTTCTCGTCCTCGGCTCGAGCGCCCAGTCGGTCCAGCTGCTCGCCGACCTTGGCGAGGGCCATCCCGACGAGGACGCCGAGGACCCCTTCGACGCGGCGGCGCTGCTCGGCATCCCCGACACGGTGCCCGCCGACTACGCCTCGTACCTCGACACCAAGCGCTCGCCACGGACGGCGGCGCCAGCACTACCGGCGGGTTCCGCCACGGCATGGGAAGCCATCATGACGACCCTGCGGGAGCGAACCGTCCGGCGCTGAGCGCTCGGCGGCGCCCCATCGTGGAGCGCCAATGTCTTATCTCTCGGCCGGGATCCCGGCCACATGATCGGCCACCTGTACGCGGGCGGCAGCAGTGTGACCGTCAACCTCGGCGGCCTCAGCAGCCCCTCGACGTCGATCGTCATCGTCATCGCCCTGACGCTGCTGTCGATCGCCCCGTCGCTGCTGATCCTCATGACCGGGTTCACGCGCATCTTCATCGTGCTCGGGCTGACCCGCAACGCCCTCGGGCTGCAGAACGTCCCGCCGAACCAGGTGCTGGCGGGGATCGCCCTGTTCCTCTCGCTGTTCGTGATGGCCCCGGTCATCACCCAGGTCGACCACGTCGCGATCCAGCCATATCTGCACGGTCATCTCAACGCCACGCACGCCTTCGCCGCCGCCGAGGTGCCTATCAAGACCTGGATGCTGCGCCAGACGCGCCACAACGAACTGCAGCTCTTCGCCTCGACCGCCCATCAGGGGATCTCTCAGCCCCAGCACCTGCCCATGACGACGGTGATCCCCGCCTTCGTCCTCTCCGAGGTCCAGACCGCTTTCATCATCGGCTTCGTCGTCTTCATCCCCTTCATGGTGATCGACCTTGTCGTGTCCTCGGTGCTCATGTCCATGGGCATGTTCATGCTCCCGCCGACCTTGATCTCACTGCCCTTCAAGATCTTGCTGTTCGTCCTGGTCGACGGGTGGGCGCTCGTCGTGCACTCGCTCATCGTCAGCTTCCACTGACCATGGACACGACCACCGTCGTCAACCTGGTCGGCCAGGCCATCGTCCTCGTCGCCAAGCTGGCCGGCCCGTTCCTGCTCGTCTCGCTCGTGATCGGCCTGTCCATCTCGCTGTTCCAGGCAGTCACGAGCGTTCAGGAGTTCACCCTCACCTTCCTTCCAAAGGTGGTGGCGGTCGCCGCGATCCTGGCCCTCACTGGCCACTGGATGCTCGATCAGGTGATCGCCTACACCGACCAGCTGTACCGGTCCATTCCGGCGCTCCTCCAAGGCGGATGACCCTCAACCTCGACGGGGCGGCGATCCTCGCCTTCCTGCTCGCGCTGATGCGCGGGACGGCGTTCCTCATCGCCTGTCCCCCGTTCGCCACCAAGGCGATCCCCGCGGTCGCCAAGATCACCATCGCCGCGGGGCTCGCGTTGGCAGCGGTGGGGCCGCTGGCGCACGACCCCATGCCCGAGAGCACCGGGGCGCTGATGATCGCTGTGGCGCTCCAGGTCCTCGTCGGGGCGGCGATGGGCTTCGTCGTGCAGCTGTTCGTGGGAGCCGTCCAGTCCGCGGGCGCCCTCATCGACCAGTTTTCTGGTCTCAACCTGCCTCCGTCGATCGACCCGCTCGGTCTGGAGCAGCTGCCGGTGATCGGCCAGCTGTATGAGTGGCTGGCGACCGTGCTGCTCTTCACGACCGGGGCCGACGCCATCTTGGCCCAGGGCTTCGTTCGCAGCTTCTCGGTCGTCGGCACGAGGCTCCCGCCTCTCGTCGTCCAGCGCCTCCCGACGCTGCTCGGCTCCGACCTGGCGGGGTTCTTCGCCGCCGCAGCAGAGGTGGCCGCGCCGCTCGTCGCCGTGCTCTTCGTCGCGCAACTCCTCTTGGCGCTGCTCGCAAAGGCCGCGCCTCAGACCAACGTCTTCTCGCTGGGCTTCGTCCTCCAGGCAACCATCGCCTTCGCCGCCCTCGGCCTCGCCGTGGTGGCGCTCCCCTCCGATGTGGCCAACCTCGTCGGGCGTGGCATGAGCCAGATCGTCGGCGGAGGCTGAGCGGTGGCGGGCGACCACGACCAAAAGAGCGAGAAGCCAACTCCGAAGCGCCTGCGCGAGGCGCGCCGCAAGGGCCAAGTCGCGCGGTCGCAGGACATCGGGGGCTGGATGTCGCTGCTCGTGTTCGCCGCGCTCGTCCCGAGCCTCGGCGAACGCGCCGTGCACCAGGTCACGGGATTCCTCCAGGGCGCCATCGCCGCGCTGCCGAGCGCCGCACCCCAGACGGATGCCGCGCTGCTCGGCCGGGGGCTGTTCGTCGTGGCCGAGGCCGCCGGCCCCGTCGTCGGTGTCGTCGGTCTCGTCGCCATCGCGTCTTCGTTCGCGCAGGTGGGACTTCGCTTCGCCCCCGGCGCGCTCGGCTTCAAGATGTCCAAGATCAACCCGCTCGCCGGCATCAAGCGGATCTTCTCGGCCCAGGGCGGCTGGGAGCTGATGAAGTCGGTCCTGCGTCTCGCACTCCTCGGCGGTGTCGGCTACGTCTCGGCCCACCATCTCTTCGGCGCGCTCATGGGCTCGGGCACCCTTCCCCTCAGCACGACGCTCGGGATCGCGGGGGGCACCCTGGTCGGCGTCGCGCGTTACGTCGGCGCCGCCGCCTTGCTCCTCGGCCTCGGCGACTACGCGTTCCAACGACACCGTCTCGGCCACTCGCTCAAGATGACCAAGCACGAGGTGCGCCAGGAGAACAAGGAGGCGGAGGGCTCACCCGAGATCCGTCGGGAGATCCGCCGGCGCCGGCGTCGCATGAGCCGGATGCAGATCATGGCGGCGGTGGCAGGCGCGACCGTCGTCGTGGTCAACCCCACCCACGTGGCCGTCGCGCTCGCCTACGACCGCGACAATGACCGGGCCCCGCGCCTCGTCGCGAAAGGCGATGATCACGTGGCGCTCGCGATACGGCTCGAAGCGATCAAACGGGGGATCCCCGTCGTCGAGAACCCGCCCCTTGCCCGGGCCATCTCGGCCGCCTGCGACGTCAACGAAGAGGTGCCCGCCCGGCTCTACGAGGTGGTGGCCAAGCTCCTCGCCTTCGTCTATCGGCTCACCCCCGCGGCCCGAGCCCTTGTCGAGGTCCATCACCTGGCGAGCTGACCGGCCCTTCGGCCGGCGGTGCCGGCCGTGGCCGCTCCGGTGCATACTGGCTGCGATGGCCAACTTCCCACCGGTGCCGAGCGGATCGGGGACCGATCAGCCGGGGGCCGAGCAGAACGTGCTCGGTGGTCCGCTCGAGCCCTGCGGGACGGACCCGTTGACCGGCTTCTACCGGGACGGGTGCTGTCGCGGAGGGCGTGAGGACCTCGGCAGCCACAGTATTTGCGCCGTGGTGACCGCCGAGTTCTTGGACCATCAGCGACGCATCGGCAACGACCTCGTGACCCCGATGCCCATCCACCACTTCCCGGGCCTCGTCCCCGGTGACCGCTGGTGCGTGACCGCGCGCAACTGGTTCCGGGCCCACGAGGACGGCGCCGCTGCCTTCGTCGTACTCGCCTCGACCCATGCTCGGGCGCTCGAGCTCGTGCCTCTCGAGGCCCTGATGGCCCACGCCGTGGACGTACCACCGGACCCGAGCAGCCTGGAGGCCTGACGAGATGGTGACGAGCTTTGACCCGCGGACCGCCAGCTCCGTCGAGGAGGTCGCCGCGGCATCGAGCTCCGACGAGGTCGCCGCACTCGGCGAACGGGCGGTGGCGGCGGCCAGCGCGCTCGACGCGATGGGCCGGGCAGGGCGCGCGGCGATGCTGCGCAAGATGGCCGACGCGCTCGAGGAACGGCGCGACGATCTCGTCGCGATTGCGGACCGTGAGAGCGCCCTCGGTCCGGCTCGCCTCGGCGGTGAGCTCACCCGGACCACTTTCCAGCTCCGCTTCTTCGCCGAGGTCCTTGAGGACGGTGCCTACCTCGAGATCGCCATCGACCACGCCGGCACCACCCCGATGGGCCCACGCCCGGACCTGCGCCGGATGCTCCGTCCGCTCGGCCCCGTGGCCGTCTTCGGCGCCTCGAACTTCCCCTTCGCCTTCTCCGTCCCCGGAGGCGACACCGCCTCGGCACTCGCGGCCGGCTGCCCGGTGATCGTCAAGGCGCACGAGGCGCACCCGGCTACCTCACTGGTCTGCGCGCAGGCTCTCGCCGAGGGCGCCCGCCGCTCGGGCGCTCCCGAGGGCGTTGTCCAGCTGGTGTTCGGACAGGCTGCTGGCGCCGTGCTCGTCGAGGAGCCCCGCATCCAGGCGGTCGGTTTCACCGGGTCCGTCGCCGGGGGCCGGGCGCTCTACGACCTCGCCACGGGGCGCCCCTCCCCCATCCCCTTCTACGGCGAGCTCGGTGCGCTCAACGCGCTGGTCGTATGCCCGGCGGCCGCGGCCGACCGCCCGGCAGAGATCGCGACCGGCCTCGCCGGCTCGTTCACCCTCGGTGTGGGCCAGTTCTGCACGAAACCCGGTCTGGCGCTCGTCCCCGAGGGGGCGTCGGGTGATGCGCTCTTGCAGCTGCTCGCCGAGGACGTGCGGGCCCGGGTCTCGGCGGTCATGCTGAGCGAGCGGGTGGCCGCGGCCTTCCACAAGACCAGCGTGGACATCGCTGGCGCCCCAGGGGTGCGCCGCCTCGCCGAGGGCATCGGCGCCGAGGTCAACGAGGGCTGGTGGGGAACGCCGCTGCTCCTCGAGGTCGATCCGGACGAGCTGAGCGGCCCGCTCCTCGAGGAGTGCTTCGGCCCCGTCCTCGTGGCCGCACGCTACCGATCGGCTCGCCAGCTGCTCGAGCTCCTCGACCGGGCCGGTCCCGCGCTCACCGCCAGCATCCATGCGGACCCCGCCGACGACCAGCTCGCCGAGGAGCTCGTCGGAGCGCTGGTCACCAAGGTCGGACGCATCGTGTGGAACGCCTATCCGACGGGTGTCGCCGTCAGCTGGGCCATGCACCACGGCGGCCCGTGGCCGGCGACCACCGACGCCTTGCACACCTCGGTCGGCGCGAGCGCGATCCGGCGTTGGCTGCGCCCGGTCGCCTACCAGGACGTGCCAGAGCGACTGCTGCCTCCCGAGCTGGTCGACGATCCGCTGGCCGCACACCGTGTGCCGCGGCGCGTCGACGGGCAGTTCGTCCTGCCCTGACGAAGGCCCACGGGCCGTGTTTTTGGACCATCTCGGGCCAGCGAGCGCCCTTCGAGACCGGGGCTGTCGCGCGCCAAAGCTTGCTCAACCCCGCGCGCGCGACGGCCGTTAGGCCACTGCCAGGAAGGCAGACGAGGTCACGGATCGACCCGGACACGACGGCTGATCGGCCGTCCATCACCGAGAGAGGTCCGTGTGGCCAAGCCAGCCGCGGCGCCGACCGCTACACGCTCGAGCATCCGCTGGGCCAGCGCGCAGGCGCTCGCCGTGCCCCTCGCCGTGGTAGCGGTCGTGGTGATGCTCGTCATCCCGCTGCCGAGCTTCATCTTGGACCTCTTGATCACGGCGAACATCACCGCCTCGGTCCTCGTGCTGCTGACTGCCATGCAAGTGCGAAAGCCGACCGAGTTCTCGGTCTTCCCGACCCTGATCTTGGTGGCGACCGTCTTCCGCCTCGCCCTCAACGTCTCCGCCACGCGCCTCGTCTTGCTGCACGGCTATGCCGGATCGGTCATCCAGAGCTTCGGCCACTTCGTGGTGGGCGGCCAGCTGCTCGTCGGCCTCGTGATCTTCCTGATCCTCATCATCATCCAGTTCGTCGTGATCACCAACGGCGCCGGTCGTGTCGCCGAGGTCGCCGCCCGCTTCACCCTCGACGCGATGCCCGGAAAGCAGATGTCGGTGGACGCGGACCTGTCGTCCGGGCTCATCAACCAGGACGAGGCCCGCAAGAGGCGCCGGGACATCGCCGACGAAGCGGACTTCTACGGGGCGATGGACGGCGCCAGCAAGTTCGTGCGTGGCGATGCCGTCGCCGCGATCGTCATCACGGCGGTGAACTTGCTCGGCGGGTTCGCGGTGGGCGTCGTTCAGCACCACCTCTCGGTCAGCCAGGCGGTCTCGACCTACAGCCTCCTGTCGGTCGGCGACGGCCTCGTCTCGCAGATCCCGGCTCTCCTGCTCTCGCTCTCCACTGGGATCGTCGTCACGCGCGCCGCGGGCGACGACGACCTCGGCACGAACGTCATCGGCCAGCTCTCTCGCTACCGGCGCGTCGTTCGCACCACCGCCGTGGTGATGGCGGCGCTCGCCATCGTCCCCGGTCTTCCGAAGATCCCCTTCCTCCTCGTCGGGGTGGGCCTGTTCCTCATTGGGTCGCGCCTTCCGCACGACTCGGGCGCCGAGACCGAGCCCGAGGCGAGCCCACTCGCTGCCCCCTCCCAAGACTCGCCCTCGCAGCTGGCGCGCGAGACCGGTGTGGTCCCCCTCGAGCTCGAGCTCGGGATGGAGCTCATCGACCTCGTCGATCGGGCGCGAGGCGGGGACCTCCTCGAGCGGGTGAAGGCACTGCGGCGCAACGTCGCGAGAGAGCTCGGGGTCGTCATCCCGCCCGTGCACGCCCGTGACAACGACCGGCTGGCGGCCACCCACTACGCGATCCGTGTGCACGGGGTCCAGGTCGCCGAAGGAAGCGCTCCGCGGGGACGCCTCCTTGCGGTGGGCAAGGGCATCGAGCACGTCCCGGGCGAGGACACCCGGGACCCCGCCTTCGGTGGACCGGCGAAATGGATCGCTAACGAGATGCGCTATCGCGCCGCCGTGGCCGGGGCCACCGTCGTCGACCGCTCGGCGGTGGTGACGACGCACCTGTCCGAGACCGTGCGCCGCCACGCCGGCGAGCTCCTGTCGCGCCAAGACGTCCGAGTCCTGCTCGATGCAGCCAAGACCGACCATCCTGCGGTCCTCGAGGAGATGACCGCCGCGGGGCTCTCCCTCGGCGCGGTGCAGGGCGTGCTCCGTGGCCTGCTCGCGGAGGGGGTGCCGGTGCGCGACCTCGTCCGTATCCTCGAGGCCGTCACCGATCAAGCGGCCTCGGCGAAGGATCCTGACTCCCTGCTCGAAGCCGCCCGGATCGCCCTCGGCCCGGCGATCGCCGCCCTGCACGCCACCGACGGCACCCTTTCGGCCATCACCTTGGAACCTGGACTCGAGCAACAGCTCGCCGCGGCGCTCCAAGTCGGCGAGCGCGGGCGGATCATCGCTTCGGGCGCGGAGGACCTCGAGGCGGTGGTGTCCTCGCTCGAGCAGCTCGCGACCCATGCCGAGGCTCAGGGCAAGGTGCCGGTCCTCGTGTGCTCGAGCCGGCTCCGCCCGGCCCTTCGCCGCCTCGTGCGGGCGCGGCTCCCGCGCCTCGACGTGCTCGGCGCGGCAGAGATCGCTTCCCAGGTCCTCATCGAGACGATCGGAGTGGTGCATCGTGCGCAACCTGCGACGGTTTGAGGGCACTGAGCCGGCCGAGGTCCGCGCTCAGGTGCTTTCCGAGCTGGGTCCCGACGCCATCATGGTGCGCGCCGGCAAAGAGCGCTCTGGTGGCCTGTTCGGCTTTTTCGAACGGGAGATCTTCGTGATCGAGGCCGAGCCGCCCGACCCGAAGGGCGCCTCGAGCCCCGGTGCCGACGTGGCGACACGCTTCGGGGAGCCGTCCGTCCCAGATGGCCGCGAGACTCACGAAGGCGGCTCCGAAACCGCGTTGCGCAGGCTTGTGGAGGGCACCGCGGACGTGGTCTCTCTCGTTGGCCGAAGCGGTTGGGCTGCGCCCCCGGAGCAGGCCCAGGATCCGAGCGCTCTGCCCTCGTCCGACGCTCTGGCGGTCGGCTTCACCTCGATCCTCGAAGAGGCCGAAGCAGCACTCGCGGGCAAGGCGCGCAGCGGTGCGGACTTCCGCGAGCCGCTCGACGCGTCGACCGAGCAAGTACCCGCGCGTTACACGCCCGCCGTCTCGGCGACGCCAGCGCCCGTTCCGACAGGGATCATCCCCGGCATCTCGCCTGCGGCGGACAACGCCGTGAGCGTCGCACGATCTCGGCTCTCGCGCCTCGGTCTGCCTGCACCGCTCCAACCGGCTCTTGACGCTCCGTCACTGCCTTACTCGCTCGGGCCCGCCTTGGCCCTCAGCTTGGAAGCGCTCCCCCCGGCGCCCGAGGTGCCCGCGCTCGCCGACGCGGTCGTGGTCACCACCGGTCCACGAGGCGCCGCACTCGAACTCGCCAAGGCGCTCGCTTGTCGTCTCGGTCTCGGAGACGAGGCGCTCCTCGTTCTCGGAGCCGGGCCTGCCGCACGCCAGAGCTCCGGCGGCCCGCGGCGCTACGCCAGCGCGCTCAAGCTCGCCACCGCCGTTGCCGAGCGCCGCATCGCCGGACGGTCGAGCGTTGTCGTCGTCGAGCTCCCCGACGACCTCTCGGACCTCGTCCAGCTACATGACGCCGTTGCCGCAACTCGGCCGGAACAGGTCTGGGCCAGCGTGCCGGCGAACACGAGCGTCGCGCAGCTCGCCCGGCTCGCGGAGCACGCGGGCGGCCTCGAGGCGCTGGCACTTGCGGACCTGGACGACGCGGAGCGCCCGGCTGAGCTGCTCACCTGCGACATTCCCGTCGCCTTTCTCGACGGGCGCCCAGCCTCCGCGCTCTTGTGGGCGGCACGCCTCCTAGAAGAACGCGCACCGGTGCGTCCCGCGACGCTCGGGCGACCGGTGAGCCCGGTCCGCGCCCGCCGGACGCGCCCGACTCCCGTTACGGTGTCCGACCGGGCGGTCCAAGATGCGTGAGCGCGCCGCGTTGTTCCATCTCGACGTCGTGCGGCTCGGCCCGCTGCTCGCTGTCGTGCTTGCCGTGGTCGTGAACCTGCCTTCTCTGATCGGCGCCCTGGACGGTCGGGTCACGGTCGTGACGGCCCTCTTCCGCCTCGCCGTCGCGCTCGGCCTGTCGCTCGCCGCGGTGTCGCTCGTCAGCCGCCTGCTGCTTCGTTACACGCGAGACGCCATCTCTAAGCCGCCGGCCGTCGGCGAGAAGATCGAGGGCAATCGGCGATGACCACCCGCGGCGGTCCCCGCTGCTCGTCACCAGTGCACTCAATGACTCCCCCTGCTCGCCGTTAGGAGAACCATGCAACGCCATGCCGAAGTGAGCGACCAGCTGGACGACCTCCAGGTCGTCGCCATGGAAGAGGCGGCCGCCACGATCCTCGCCGAGGCGGAGGCCGCAGCGCTCGTCGAGCACCACGCGGCCGCCCTCGGCGCTCTCCTCGCCCAGCACGGCGCCCGCTACCTGGCGCTTGCCACGAGCGAGCTGGAAGAGACGGTGGAGGCGCTCACGCGTGCCGGCGATCTGCGCCGCTCGGTGGTGTGCGGGCTCGCGCCCTTGCTCGGGATCTCGCTCGAGGCAACGCTCGCCGATCTCGCCGCCGCCGCTCCCCCGCCCTACGGGGAGCGTTTCTTGGAGCTGCGCCTCAGGCTGTTGCAGCTTCGCGAGCGCATCACCGACCTTGGAGACGCCAACACCGAGCTGCTCGGCCGGCGCATGACGCTCATCTCCGAGGCGCTGCGAGAGGTGACGGCCGAGGAGTCCCCCACCTACGGCCGCCCAGCGCCGACGCGCTCGCGCTTTGTGCGGGGGGTCTTGTGAGGGTCCGACGGTGAGCGACCTCGGGCTCGACATCGCCTCGTCGAGCATCGCCGCGCGGGACGCGGAGCTCGCCACCGCGGCCCAGAACCTCTCCAACGTCTCGACCCCGGGGTACGCGCGCGAGACGGTCAACCTCTCCCCGCTCGAGTCCGCCACCGTCGACGGGGCCGGACAGGGCGTGCTCGTGGGCTCGGTCTCCCAGGCCACCTCGTCGCTCTACGAGCAGGCGAACCTCGTGGCGACCGCCAACCTGAGCGCTGCCAACCAGACCGCCAGCGTTTCGTCGGCCGTGCAGGCGGCCATCGACGAGCCCAGCACCACCGGTCTTCAGACCAGCCTGAACAAGTTCTGGAGCGACCTGTCCACCCTCGCAACCCAGCCCTCCAACGGGGCGGCCACCGAAACGGTGGTCCAGGACGCCGCGAACCTGGCCACGGGCCTGAACTCGGCCTCGTCCCAGCTCGCCGCCACCGGCACGCAGCTGCAACAAGATCTCGCGGGGACCGGCGGGAGCACCGGTGGCCTCGTCGGCCAGGCGAACACGCTCATCAACCAGATCGCCAAGCTCAACGCGGGGATCGCCGCGGGAGCCGGCGGTGGCCTGGACGTGAATTCGCTGGTCGACAGCCAGCGCGCCGCACTAAGCCAGCTCTCTGGCCTGATCGGTGTGCGAACGGCAACGGACCAGACGGGCCAGGTGACCGTGTGGGCGGGTGGAATCGAGCTCGTCCAGGGGACGACGGCGAACGATCTTCAGGTGAGCGGCAGCGCGGCGAACGCCGACGTCTCGGTCACCAGCACGTCCGGGACCGCGGTTCCCGCCGGCGGCCAGATCGGCGCCCTCCTCGGGGGCGTGAACACCACGATCCCCGCGCTCCAGACCCAGCTCAACAAGGTGGCCGATTCGCTCGCGGCCAGCCTCAACCCGCTCCAGGCGGCTGGGACCTCTGCGAGCGGGACACCCGGCTCGGCGAACCCCGTCCTCTTCGTGAACGGCGGGTCGGCCACCACCTACACCCCGAACGGCTCATCGGCGGCCTCCATCTCGGTGAGCGCAGCGCTTCTCGCCAACCCGAGCCTGTTGTCCACGGCGAGCGCCGGTACCGTCGGTGCATCGATCGACCCGGGCACCACCCAGGCCATGGCGGCCGTCGGCCAAAAAAGCGGTGGCCCGGACGACCTCTACGCGCAGCTCATCGGCACGATCGGCTCGCAGGGTGCAGCCGCGACCGCCGACCAGGGGTCGGCCCAGGCCCTGTCGAACTCGACGACGGCGGAGCTCGCCAGTGTCGAGGGAGTCAACACCGACGAGGAGACGGTCAACATGCTCTCGGCACAGCGCGCCTACCAGGCCTCCGCCCAGATCATCAACGCCATCAACACGAGCTTCCAGTCTCTCTTGCAGGCGGTGTGAGATGCGGGTCGCCGATCTCAGCCTCACCGACACCCTCTCGGGCAACCTGAACGCCCAAGAGGCCAACATCACCCAGTTGGACGCGGAGCTGTCGTCGGGTAACGCGCTCTCCAAGCCGTCCGACAATCCCGTCGCCGTCGTCGACACCCTCGGCTACGAGCGCCAGCTCTCCCAGGTCTCCTCCGTGCAGTCCTCTGCCAGCACCGCGTCGTCGTGGCTCGGGGTGGCGAACAACGCCGCCAACTCGGTGCTGAACAACCTCTCCTCGGTGCGCACCGTCGTGCTGCAGGCGCTCAACTCGGGCGCGCAGAACTCCGCCACCTACACCTCGATGTCCGAACAGCTAAAAGGCCAGATGCAGAGCCTCATCGGCATCGCCAACACCACCTACGCGGGGACCTCGATCTTCGGCGGGACCTCTGGCGCCACCCCGGCCTACACCGCGACCGGCGCCTATCAGGGCAATGAGACGCCCTTCACGATCGCCCTCTCCAACGGTCAGAAGGTCGACGCCTCGGTCCCCGGCACCCAGCTTTTCGGCGGAGGCACCACGGGCGTGCAGAGCGTGTTCACCACGCTCCAGAACCTCGTCAATGACCTGTCGAGTGGCCCCAGTGCCACGGCGCAGGCCTCGCTCCAGACCGACCTCAACTCGCTTGACGCCAACGTCACCCAGGCCCAGGCGGCCGCAGCGAGCCTCGGCGTGTCCTCCCAGCAGGTCAGCACCGTCCAGGGGACTGCGAGCACCGCCTCCCAACAGATCCAATCGGTCCTCGCCTCCACCGAGTACATCGACGTCGCCAGCGTGACGACCCAGCTGCAACAGGACATGACCAGCTACCAGGCCGCGCTGTACGTCACCTCGAAGACGGTCCCCGAGTCGCTCGCCTCCTACCTGTAGTGACCAGATCCCTCGCCGGTCGTACTGGCTCGCGCCGCGCGGCCATCCCCACCGGCTCGAGGCCGGGGCGTTACCCTGGCGACAAGGACGACTGATGACGCCACTCACTGCACTGAAGACCCTGGCCGCGATGGAGCTGACCTTTCCGGTCGGTCTCCCCGGTATCGACTCGGCCCGCCGCTTCCAGCTCGAGCCGCTCGGCGGCGAGGGAATGAACGTCTTCGGCAGCCTCCGCTGCAGCGAGAGCGTGACGGCGAGCGGCGAGCCAGGCGCAGAGGCGGTCTCACTCGTCGTCGCAGCTCCGGGGCTGTTGTGGCCCGATTACACGATCGAGGTGCCCGATACGGCGGCTTCGCTGCTCGAGCTCGACGACCCGGCCGGAGCGGTCGCCCTCGTGGTGGTGACCGTGCACGCGGACTTCGCCCGCTCGACGGCCAACCTGTTCGCTCCCATCGTGGTCAACCCGGCACGCGGCCTCGCGTTGCAGGTCGTTCCCCCTCGAAGCGAGGACGAGGTGGGCTGGAGCCTGCGGGCCCCGCTCCCCCTCCCCGAGCTCGTCGCGTGAGCGTGGCCTTCTCGTGCTGACCCTCACCCGCTCGGTCGGCGAGCGCATCCTCATCGGCGACGACATCATCATCGAGGTGAGAGCGGTCCTTGATGGCAAGCAGGTGCGCATCAGCATCGACGCGCCGCGCCAGGTCCCTATCCACCGCGCAGAGGTCTTCGAGGCGGTGTCTCGGGAGAACCTGGCGGCGATCAACGCCAGCGAGAGCCCGGACGCGCTGGCCAACTCGATTCGCGCCGCCCGGCGCGCCGCCGCAGGTGCCCGGCCTGAGGCCCGACCGGCGCCTGAAGCCGGCGGCCCGGAGAAGGCTTAGGCGCGGCAGACCAACGGTCGATGAAGCGCAGCCAATCATTTGGTGCAGTCGTAGGGCTCCTCGTCGTGGCGACGGTTGTCGCCCGACGACGCGGCTACCGGATTGGTGGAAACGTGGTCGTTCGGTGCCGCCAAGGCCACCTGTCCACGACCATCTGGGTCCCCGGAGTCAAGCTCAAGGGATTGGACCTCGGCCTCGCCAAACTGCAGCACTGTCCCGTCGGACAGCACTGGAGCCTCGTCACACCGGTGAGGGAATCAACCCTGACCGACGAAGAACTGCGAAGCGCGAAGAGCCACCACGACCTTTGGGTTCCCTGACCATCCTCCCCGGAGCGCCGGCCGCCGGCTGCTGATCGAGGGAACCGCCCTGTGGTGTGGCGTGGAGTTGCCCTGCCCGAGGGTCAGGCCGCCGCCAGGTGCGCGGTGAGCAGGCGGGCCGGGTCCTCGAACCACTCCTCGTGGCGGGCGCCATGCCCGAGCAGCCGGATCCCCTCGAGCGGCCCGGACACCTCGACGGGCCGTCCCGCCGCCATCGCCGCCACGACGCCGAGGTAGAGATAGTCGGGGTGCGAGGGGAAGTCCCGGGCGAAAGCCACGGCGAGGTCCGCCGCGTCGGCGGGGCGTTTGGCGCTCAACAGCGAGAGCACGATCCAGCGCCCGAGCGCCGCCTGCTCGTTACGTCCGGCCCGATCGCATCGGGCGACGAAACAGTCCAGTGCCTCCACGCCGCGGTGGCGACGCAATAGCTCGATCCCCTCTTGGTAGGGCGAGTCACACACGGGCAGGTCGGAGCGCGCGGGCAGGTGGACCCGGGTCACCCCCGGCTCCCGGTCCTTGCACGAGCCCACCGTGCGCCACCGGAACAGCACGTGGCCGGGCACCACGGGCTGGGCGACGGGGATGGCGAGTTCCCTCGTCGGGCAACTGGCGAGGCGCGCCCGCAGGAGCGGAAGGTCACCCGGCCGATCGAGCCGCATGCCCTCGAGGCAGAGCTCGCCGGCGCCGAGATATTCCGCCGCCGGTGCAGCGGCGATGACCGCCCGGTAGTGCCCCAGCAGCTCGCGCGCCCGCCCGGACCACGCGTGCCGCTCGGCGGTGCGCTGACCGGCCAAGCTGAGCCGCTCGGAGAGCGCGTGGTCATCGAGGACCCTGCGAACTCGCGCCACGAGACCGCGCACGTCGCCGATGGGGGCCACGAGGGCGTCGACCTCGTCCTCACAGCGCGAGAGCACCCCGTCGGTTGCCGTCGCCACGACCGGGGTCCCCGAGGCCATCGCCTTCAGCGGAACGAGCGGCGACGCGGCGTCACGCGAGCAGGACACGCACACGTCCGCCTCCCGGTAGCGGCGGGCCAGCTCCTCCTGGCTCGGCGCCACGAGCACCTCGCCGGGCAGGACGGCGTCCGGGCGCACGGAGGTCACGAGCACAACGCGTACCGCCGGATGGCTGTCGCCGAGAGCGGCAACCAGCGCGCGGGCGTCGTCGTGGGACCACGTCCTCGGCCCGTCCCAGCCCACCACGATCGCTGAGCGGGCCCGGCTCCCCGGTCTGGGCCAGTCGCGGCTAACGCCTGTGGGACGGAAGACCTCCGTGTCGACGGCGAATGGCACCTCGTCCGCAGAAACTCCGTAACGCTCCGCGAGCGCGCGGGTCGCCGCTCCCCCGAGGGCGAGGGTGGCCTGCGCGGCGCGCACCGACGCGGCGACGACGCGTCGCACGTGAGCGGGGACCGGGTCGTAGAGGTGGAAGTCGCCCTGCTCGACGTGGATCACCGGCGCGATCCCGAGCCGGCGGGCCGGCAGCACGAACTCCCAGTGGCCGGCGATGACGAGGTCACAGGTCGGGACGGCGTCCTCGATCGGCTCGCCGAAGGGAACCTGGATGTAGTCGGCGCGTAACGCGAACCAGGGCGGTTGGGGAAAGTGCGAGATGACCGTCACGCGCACTCCGAGCGCGGCGAGCTGGTCGGCCTGCTCGAGTAGCGCCCCCGCTCCCCCGCCGGCTTCGGCACGCGAGAGCAAAAAGGCCAGGTGCAGCGGGCCATCCGCTTTGCCAGGCGCGCGCCGTGACGGCGCGAGCGGCAGATCGACGAGCGACGCGGTGGCGAGCAGGTCGGCAACGCGCGCCGCTGCAGCGACATCGGCTGGCCCGGGGAGCGCGATGCTCA
The DNA here is from genome assembly GCA_025463965.1 of Acidimicrobiaceae bacterium. Lineage (GTDB taxonomy): Bacteria > Actinomycetota > Acidimicrobiia > Acidimicrobiales > Bog-793 > JAODBN01. The sequence continues at coordinate 2,143 of JAODBN010000413.1, read as the reverse complement.
CAGCGCCTCGTCGAAGGCGAAGACGCGGCTGCGCGTGCGGGCTCGGTACGCGAGGTTGCGGCAGGCGTCGCTGACCTCCGCCTTGCGCTGTTCCCCGGCGAGGATGCAGCGCTCCGTCTCCGCTAGCAGCTCGAGCGCCCGCACCGCCAGTGCCTCCGGCGGCGGCCCCGAGGGGCGCGGCGGTGGTTCCTCCGGTGTCGACGGCCCGCTGCCGTCGAAGCCGGCCCGTGCTCGGTCGAGGAAGGCGGCGAAGGAGTCGAGATACTCAGCCCACTGCGACGGCTGCATCCGTCGCCTCTCTCTTACGCGCGAGCGCGTGCTCGGCCTCCTGCTGCTCGGAGAGGACCTTGGTCACGGCCTCCGTCCACGCAGCGTGGAGCGGGTCGACGATCGCACTACACGTGGCCAGGGGTACCACGTCCTTTTCGAGATTGGCACGCACGAGCTCGTGCTCGAGCATGTCGTACAACATGACAAGATCTGCGCCACCTCGGAACAGGTCTGGCTGCAGACTGGTCCGCAGCACGCGCACGATGCGCTGGGCGTGCATCAGGGCCTCGTGGGCGCCTCCCGTGTCCTGTGCCGTGATCTTCTCCCGTCCGACCTCGATGTCGAGTGCCAGCCGGTCGTAGAGCTTGACGACGAGCATCGGCCCCGTGACGGTGCTCGATGCGGTCGCCGCGTACTGCGCGGCGACGTCGGTGCGCGTGGCCATGGATCCGCCTCCTTATGGGGTCGTGTCGAATGGGTGGTCGGACGTGCAATGAAACTCGCCCGTCCGGGCCGGACGGGGCCTCATCCGCCGGTGGTCGTAGAGGAGCCGCTGGACGAGCCGGAGGTGCTCGAGCCCGAGCTCGAGCCGGTGGAACCAGTGCTGGAGGAGCCGCCGAAGGCATTGGCGAGAAAGGAGCTCTGGCCCTTCAAGGTGGCGAGCGTGCTCTCCAAGTTCGTGAACTCTTGCTGGAGGGCTGCCTGCTGCTCGTTCACCACCTGCTGCTCGAAGGCGATCTCGCTGCCGAGCCCAGTCGAGGTGTTGTGCAGCTGGGTGATCCGAGCCGGCAAGAGCCCCGACGGCGATGCGTTCGACTGGAGGGCGAGCGTGGCGAGGCCTTGCGCGAGGCCGGGGGCGTAGTTGTAGGTGCCGATGGCCGTGGGCGTGGAGATACCCGTGGACGTGACCTGCAAGGTGAGCCCGGCGAGGACAGGATCGGTGCCCGGGGCGGACAGGAATTGACCGCTGCCCGTCGCTGCGACGCCGTTGATCGTGCCGGCCACATCGGCGCCTGTGAAGGCGCTCGCCGAGGCGAGCCCCAGCTCGTCGGTTCCGCTGGCAGAGACGGTGAAGGACTGGCTGGAGCCGTAGGCCGACGACGTCACCTGCAGCGAGGAGCTCCCAGCGGCACCGACCACTTGGGCAGACAGGCCAAGCCCCGCGCTGGCGAACGCCGCGTCCAGGCCGGCGGCCACCGAGGACAGGCTTTCGCCCGCCCCCACCGCATAGTTGACCTGACCGGCCGATGTCCCGATCGTGTAGGTGTCGCCACCGGAGAGCGTGGTCGTGGCCGAGGAGAACGTGGCGCTGCCGGTGTCCGCCGCCTGGCTAGCCGACTGGGAGACCGATACGGCGTAGTTCCCCGGTTGGGTGGCGTCCTGGGCAAAGACCAGGCTCACCGATCCGGAGGAACCGCCAGACGGGGTGAACTGGCCGCCCTGGCTGAACAGGGCGGCGACCTTCGTCGGGTTGGCGGCGAAGTCGGCCGCAAAGGTGGTGGCGTTGAAGCTGAGCGTTCCTGAGCTCGACAGCGAGAGACCGGCCGCACTGCCGGCGGTCGCGCCGTCCGAAAGGCCCGATGTGCCGATCGCCGTCCCGACGGTGTTGAGGATGGACTGCGCGAGCTGCTCGAGGGAGACGTCCCCGTTGAGCGGTCCTGCTTGGCCAGTCTGGGCGTTGTAGGCGAGATCGCTGTTGATCGAACCAAGCACCGCATTGGCGGCGTTCACGAAGCTCGTCACCGCGCCCGCCGCCTTCGTCCCGTCGGCCGCCACCGTGATGGTCACGGGCGACGAGGAGGTCGAATGGAGCGCGATGCTGACGCCTGGAAGCACCCCGGTGATGGCGTTGGTCGATGAGTGGATCTGGTAG
>JAODBN010000411.1 GCA_025463965.1 Acidimicrobiaceae bacterium | reverse complement strand
AGCGGCAGATTGATGAAGAAGATGAGCCGCCAGGAGACGGCGGCGATCAGCCACCCACCGATGAACGGTGCGATCGCTACGGCCACCCCGCTCATCCCCGACCATGCCCCAATCGCACGGGAGCGGTCATCGCCTCGAAAGGAGGCCTGCAAGATGGCCAGGCTCCCCGGGGTCAGCAGCGCCGCTCCGACCCCCTGAAGCGCGCGGGCGCAGATGAGGAAGGTGGCGTTTGGAGCGAGCCCACAGGCAAGTGACGCGAGCGCGAACCACGCCACGCCGATTTGGAAGACCTTGCGCCGCCCGAAGCGATCCCCGAGGCTCCCGCCGAGAAGCAACAGGCCGGCGAGGGTGAGGGTGTAGCCGCTGGTCACCCACTGGAGAGCGGACACGCCGACGTGGAGCTGGCGGCCGATCACCGGGAGGGCGATGCCCACCACCGTGGCGTCGAGGGAGGCGATCCCCGACCCGAGCACGGTGGCCACGAGCGTCCAGCGCCCCGCTGGGCTCGAGTAGGTGAGCTCCTCGGCGACCTGGGGAGCCCGGGGCGAGACGTTCTCCACCGGACAAGTCTCGCCCACGGCGCTCGTGTGAGGCGCGGGCAGTGTCACCGCTACGGATCCGACCCGTGGAAGGCTGTCCCCCAGATGTCTCGCCCACGTCGTACGACAGAAACTCTCCTCCCGCCTTCGACGCTTTCGCGCGGACGCCTCGGCTCGATTGGCGTCCCGCTGCTCCTCGTCGGCTCGGGGGCACTGCTGTTGGCCGCCTGCGGAAGCTCCCCCAGCTCGTCACCCACCTCCACGTCGAGCTCGGTGACGACGACCACGAGCACCGCCACGACGACCACCAACTCCCCGAGCGGAGCCTCCAGCACCACGGTGCCCTCGGCCACCACCTCGAGCCGGCCCGGCGCATCGCTGCCCACCAACGGCGGCGTGGAGTCCTGTGCCACCTCCGCGCTGAGGGTCACCCTCGGGCCGGGCAACGGCACGGCGGGCAGCATCTATTACTCGGTCGTCTTCACCAACATCGGGAAGACCCGCTGCGTGATGTACGGCTACCCCGGCGTCTCCGCAGTCACCGGGAGCGCCGGGACCGAGGTCGGGCCGCCTGCAGACGAGAGGGCCCTGACAGGGAGCCTCAGGGTGGTCACCCTGGTGCCTCGGCGCAAGGCGGGCACGGTGCTGCGGGTAGTCGATGCCCTGAACTACCCGAAGTCCTTGTGCCGTCCGACGGCAGTACGAGGCGTGCGCATCTACCCGCCCAACGAGCAGGCCGCCGTTTTCATCTCGCTCCCGCATCTCCAGGTCTGCTCGGCGAAGAACATCTCGGTGCTGTCCATCGGCCCGGTCGTGCCTGCTCGTTACACCGGGCGCTGACCCAGCCAGGTCCTCACTTCAGAAGTCTCCGGAGTCCGCCGTTAGGCATCGAAGAGGGCGGCCGTCCGTCCGCCCGGGAGCCGGGACACGGTGAGGACACTTCATCGCTCGAGATCACGAAGCTTCTCGCCGGCACCGGTGAGTCGCTCGCTCGCCGCGCTGGCCTTACTTCGCGCCGTCCTCGACGGGACGCCGCTCCCCATCGGCATCGTCGATGCGCGCTCGAGTTGGGTGGCGCTCAATCCGGCGATGGCCGTCCTCCTTGGCCGGCAGCCCGGCGAGCTCGTGGGTCGGGACCAGGGGGAGCTCGTGCATCCTGGCGACCGAAGGGTCACCGAGGAAGCCCTTCGTCAGGTGTTGGAGGGCCGTGAGCAGGTGAGCGTGGAGGCTCGCTTCTTCGTGCCACTCGGTGGAGAAGTGCTCCTGCGCCTGAGGCTGTCGAAAATGCAACTGCCCAGTCGGTATGCGCCGCTCGTGCTCGCGGTTGCCGAGCAAGTCTCGACGCTTGGTGGGATCGAGGAGTCGCGTGTCGAGCTCGCCGGCCAGCTGCTCCGGGCTCGAGAGGACGAGCGCTCCCGGATCGCCGGCGAAGTGCACGACGACCCTCTTCAGTGGATGGTCGCCGCCTCCCTCCAGCTCCAGCTGCTCGAGTCGCGCCTCGCGGATGTCGGGCTGGCCGGCGCCACCTGCCCAGCGGAAAAGGCGACCTCGACGGCGATCGGCCGGCTCCGGGCGTTGCTCGTAGAGCTGCACCCCCCGTCGCTCGAGCGGGGCGATCTCCTGGACTCGATCCGGGAGTACGGGCAGCGCTTTGCAGACATCGAAGGGCCCCAAGTCACCCTGGAGAGCTCGCTTCGGAACGAGCCGTCAGGCCCGGAGGCGAGCGTCTTGTTCCGCGTCGCCCGGGAGGCTCTTGCCAACACGCACAAGCACGCCAAGGCCAAGCGCGTCGCGCTGCAAGTGATCGAGCGTCGAGGCGGCGTGGAGCTGGTGGTCGCCGATGACGGGCAAGGCTTCGACTCCCGCTCGTCGCCGGACCTTCCGGGGCACTTCGGGCTCGCCTCTATGCGGGCGAGAGCGGCAAGCGTCGGCGGTCATCTCGAGGTGGAGTCCCGCCCAGGCGCGGGGACGAAGATCCGGATGTGGATTCCTCGCCTCACCCGCTAGCGGGGGCAAGTGAATCAGCGATGCCGGTCGTCGCCTCCGAGCGAGACGATGCCTTCCCGCGCGGCGATGGCCACCGCCTCGAGCTTGGAATGCGCCCCGAGCTTGGCGAGGATCGCCCGCACATGGTTGCGCACCGTGTGCTCCGAGAGGCCGAGCTCGGTCCTGATGGCATCGGTCGAGCGGCCCTCGGCGACGAGCTTCAGCACCTGCAGCTCTCGGTTGGTGAGCTGGCTCGTGACCGCTCCGGAGTCTGGCGCCGGGCGGAGTCGCTCGAGCAGGCCGGCGAGGACGTCGGTCGGCACGAAGAACTCGCCGCGCTGGGCGGCCCGCACGGCGGTGGCAAGCTCGGCCCCGGCGCGCTCTTTGGGGAGGAAGCCGAAGCAACCGGCCCGGATCGCCAATGCGAGCAGCTCGTCGCCGCCTTCGGCGGAGAGCATCACGACCTTGGTGCCGGGCCAGCGACGCACGATCTCGACGGTGGCGCTTGCTCCGTCGCCGTCGGGGAGGCGGTAGTCGATCACGACGACGTCCGGTTGGCGCTCCTCGATCAGACAGTAAGCGTCGGCCACCCCGCCTGCGGTGCCCACCACCTCGAGGTCGTCGTGCTCGTCGAGGAGCGCCGAGAGCCCCTCGGCCACCATGGCGTGGTCATCGACCACCGTCACCGTGATGTTCCTGCCGGTCAACGTCGCACGGTCCTGCGGCTGCCGATTGTTTGGCGGCACCGGAGCTCGTGAGACGCGGGCCGCGCCCAGGCCGTCACGGGCGCCAGCCGGCCGCACCCTCGAACGCCTCGACCGAGCTCTGGGTGCCGACCACCAACAGGCCCTCGCCGGCACTCGGTGCGGCGAAGTGCTCGGTCGGCTCGGTCGCGATCGACGCGAGCTGCGCGCCCGTCTTCGGAGAGAGCCCGACGAGGTGTCCACCGTCCACCTCCCAGACCATGCCGCCGGCCACTGTTGGCGAGCCGCCTGTCCCGTTGGGACCCTTCCAGGCCACGATCAGGGAACGGGCTCCCACGCGCAGCGCCTCGAGCGTGCCCCCCGGGCAGGCGACGTAGGCGAAGGGGGCGAGATAGGCGCCGCCCCCGTAGGACGAGCAAGCAGGGGCGCTGGCGAGCTGGTGCCCGATCCCACCGAGCTGTGCGGTGTTGATGAGATAGGCGGTCCCGTCCTTGCCGACCTGCAGGGCACGGCCACCTGGCAAGAGCATCGGCGCGGTCGATCCGAGGTCACCGTCGCTCTCGTTGTCCTGGAGCCAGTTGGCGGGGGCGAAGTACCCGATGCGTCCGAAGCTCGGTGAGAGCTCGACCACGCTGTCGCCCTCGTCGAAGGCGGACGCCGATTTCGCGGCACCGTTGCCGGTGGTGAAGAAGACGTCCCCTGCAGCGTTCGCCGAGACCCCCGACGGCGCCCACACCGCCCCCTCGCGGCTTGTCGGCACCTTGTAGCTGGCGATCGCCCCGGTGCCGCTCTCGGGCACCCCGACGACGACGCCGGTGTAGTTGCCACAGTCGCCGTAGTTGCCGCCGAAGCCGACCACGACCCGGCCAGCCGCCAGGGCGAGACCGGTCCGCTGCAGCTGGGCGGCGGCGTCCCAACCCGGGCGGTCCACGTCCCGGCGCCAAAGCACCTTCCCGGTGGCTGCCGAGAGCCCGATCACCTGGTGGTGGATCGTGCTCCCTTGCATGAGCGCGGCGGAGACGAACAGGTCGCCCGTCGACGGGTCGATCACCATCGTCGAGGTGACACCGACCGTGGGGGAGATGTCCCCGCAGGGCAGAGCGCTTGCGGGAACCGCGACGCCGAGGTGGCGACTCCACAGCAGCTTTCCGGTCGAGGCGGAGAGGGCGTAGACGGTGTTGGCTTCGGTGGCCACCTCGACGCGGCTGGCGTAGACGAGCGGCTCGCCGTAGACGGGTCCGTCCAACTTCGGCGAGCGCCAGCGGAGCCGGATGGCACGCAACGATGCACTGTCCGGCTGGACCGAGTCCCGCGTCTCCGCCCCGCCGTAGGTGATCCAGTCGCCCTTGGGGCTGACCGGCACGGCCGCGGCGCCACGGGTCAGCCCGGTCGGCGAGAACGTGGCCCGTGTCTGCGACGCCGCTGCGGTCCCCCCGGCAAGGAGGGTCGGCACGAGGATCGCGCAGGCGCCCCCCACGAGCCCGGCACGCCGGAGCTGGCTCTGGCCTCGACGATGATCCGCCATCGGGCGATCTTGGCATGGCGCGCCGCATCCGCGGCTCGCGCCTCGGCGCGAGAAATGCAGGGAGCCTGGGGTTTGCTGTCGTAACGGTGGTAGAAGGAGGAGATGGACCTGCGGACCTTCACCGAGCCCCAGCAAGGGGCCTCCTACGAGCAGCTGCTGGCGGTGGCCCGGGCCACGGAGACGGCGGGGCTGGACGCGTTCTTCCGCTCCGATCACTACCTGCGGATGGGAGACGGCAATCCCCTCCCGGGCCCGACCGACGCCTGGATCACCATGGCGGCCTTGGCCCGCGAGACCGAGCGGATCCGGCTCGGCACGCTCGTCTCGTCCGCCACCTTCCGACTGCCCGGCCCCCTTGCTATCTCAGTCGCGCAGGTCGACGAGATGAGCGGCGTTCGGGTCGAGCTGGGCATCGGGGCCGGCTGGTTCGCCGAGGAGCACCTTGCGTATGGGATCCCCTATCCCGAGAGCGTGGGCGAGCGCTTCGACCGGCTCGAGGAGCAGCTGGCGATCATCACGGGGCTGTGGTCCACACCGCTCAACCAGCGGTTCTCCTACGCGGGTCGCCACTACCTCGTCGAGAACAGCCCCGGGCTGCCCAAGCCCCACCAAAAGCCGTCGCCGCCGGTGATCATCGGCGGCAAGGGGACGCGCCGCACCCCGAAGCTCGCGGCGCGCTACGCGGCGGAGTGCAACGTCCCATTTCCCGAGAACATCGGGGAGGCAGCCGCGGTCTTCTCCGGGCTCGACGCGGCCTGCGCTGCGATCGACAGGGATCCAGGAGACCTTGTCCGGTCGATCGCGCTGACGTGCTGCATCGGGGAGGACGACGCCACCGTGGAGCGCCGGGCAACCGCCATCGGAAAGAACCCTGAAGAGCTCCGAAGGCTGGGTGGCGCGGGCCGGCCCGAAGAGGTCGCGCAGCGGCTCGCCGACTACGCGGGGCTTGGCGTGTCCCGGGTCTACCTGCAGCTTCTCGACCTTTCGGACCTGGAGCACGTGGCGCTCATCGGTGAAGCGCTGTCGCCCCTCGTGGCGGGGACCTGACTCAATGGCCGTTCGGGCCCTGCTGGCCGCTGAGCCGGGTGGCCCGCCTGCTCGACTGGACGAGATCGAGACGAGTGATCTCGATCCCGGCCCGGTCACCGTCGAGGTGGCCTGGTCCGGGCTGAACTACAAGGACGCGCTCGCCATCACCGGAAGAGCGCCCGTGATCCGGCGATTTCCCGCCATCTGCGGGGTCGACCTCTCGGGCACGGTGCGCGCGGTTCCGCCCGGGAATGCCGGCGTGGCGGTGGGCGCCGAGGTCGTCGTGACCGGCTTCGGGCTCGGCGAGGGCGGGATGCGCGGGGGCCTCGCGGATCTGGCGATGGTGCGTCCGGAATGGTGCGTGCCGGTGCCCGAGGGCCGCAGCGGGCGCTGGGCCATGGCTTTTGGGACGGCCGGACTGACTGCCATGCTGGCGGTGCTGGCTCTCGAGCGCGGCGGTCCGGCAGGGACAACGGCTCCGAGCCAGCTGCCCGTACTGGTGACCGGCGCGGCCGGGGGAGTGGGGTCGGTCGCCGTCGCACTGCTCGCAGGCCTCGGGCGCGAGGTCATAGCGGTGACCGGGCGCCCCGCGGAGGAGGCACGGCTGCGGAGCCTCGGGGCGCGCGAGGTGCTCGGGCGAGAGGCCGTGGTCGAGCTCGGCCGGCGCCCGCTCGCCTCCGAGCGGTTCGGCGGCGTCGTGGACGTCGCCGGCGGCCCTCTTTTGACCGGGGCCATCGCGGCGACGTGTCGGGACGGGGTCGTCGCAGTCTGTGGCCTGGCGGCCTCGGCCGAGCTCGTCGGGACGCTCTACCCGTTCATTCTGCGCGGGGTCAGCCTCGTCGGCATCGACTCGGTGCTGGCCCCGCACGCCCTACGAGCGAGAGCCTGGGCGCGCCTTTCGGAGCTTCTGCCAGAAGGGCTCCCCGGAGACTGGAACCAGTCGATCGACCTCGAGCAGTCCCTCGCCTTGGCAGAGCCGTTGCTGGCTGGAGAGGTGCGCGGCCACCTCGTCGTCGAGATCGCTGGCGGCTGAGCGCCTCCTCAGTGCGGCGGTGGGGCCGCCGCCGGGGGAGAGCCGGCCGCGGCGGCTGTGCCGGCGGACGGGGGGCAGAACAGAGTGTTGCGGTAGTAGGCGAGCTCGGCGACGCTCTCTCGGATGTCATCGAGGGCGCGGTGTGCCCCCGCCTTCTTCGGAGCCCGCCCGTAGATCGAGGGGTACCAGCGCTTGGCCAGCTCCTTGACCGTGGAGACGTCGACGGAGCGGTAGTGGAGGTACTCCTCGATCTGCGGCAGCTGGTGACGCAAGAACCGGCGGTCGACGCCGATGGAGTTGCCGCACAGGGGAACCCGACGGGCCTCGGGGACGTGGGTCCGGATGAACTCGAGAGTCTGGTGCCCCGCCTCCTCGAGCGTGAGGGTGGAAGAGCGGATCGCTTCGAGCAGCCCCGACTCGGTGTGCATCTTGACAACGACCTCGTCCATCTCGGCGAGCTGGGCCTCGGTGGCTCCGACGACGAGGTCGGGGCCCTCCGCGATGATGTCGAGATCGTCGTTGGTGACCAGCGTGGCGATCTCGACGATCACGTGGCGCGAGGGGTCGAGGCCGGTCATCTCTAGGTCCATCCAGACGAGCACCGCTCGATGGTAACGGGCGAGCCGTTCCTTCACCGGGATTGGCCCAGGTAGCGTGCCGGGATGACCTCCGAGACCATGTCTTCTGAGACCGAGGTGGCGATCCGACTGCTCGATCCGGCGCTTCCCGTCCCGGCGTACGCGCACCCCGGCGACGCCGGGGCGGACCTGGTGGCGCGCGAACCTGTGACTCTGGCCGCGGGCGGCGGCCGGGCACGCGTTCCGACCGGAATTGCCATCGCCCTTCCGGAGGGCTTCGCCGGCCTGGTCCTCCCGCGTTCGGGTCTGGCAGCCAAGCACGGGGTCACCTGCCTGAACACTCCCGGGCTCATCGACGCTGGCTACCGAGGCGAGATCCAGGTGCTGCTGGTCAATACCGACCCCGTGGAGGACTACCGGATCGAGCGGGGGGACCGGATCGCTCAGCTCGTGGTCGCCCCGGTGGCCACTGCCCGCTTCGTCGCCGTCGGCGAGCTGCCCGATACCACCAGGGGCGAGGGCGGGTTCGGCCACACCGGCCGGTAGGCGCGCAGTTGTCCCCTGGGAGCTGCTCCGTTGGTAAGGTGGAGGCTTCACGCGGACGTGGCTCAGTGGTAGAGCATCACCTTGCCAAGGTGAGGGTCGCGGGTTCGAATCCCGTCGTCCGCTCCAAAAACCGCAGTTCAGGGCATAGTTTGTATCGGGAGCACTTTCGGCTTGCCCCATCCTCTGCCCATCGCTTGCCCATCACGGGAGGGTGACCCTCACTCCGCCCAAGTGAAGGGTTACGCGACCTTCACCTTGAGAAAGTGACACGGGTCGACGACTTCGATGGGTGTGGACGCTCGGCCATCCGGCAAATCGGCGATGAAAACAGTGCCGCACGCGCGAGGTCCTGGACTCACTAGTCGCTTCCCGCAGAATAAAGCTAAGGACCTCTCCGGCGATCACACCGCCGCCGGGAACCGCATTGGCATAGACGTTCAAGGCCGTTGACGTTCGCGCGTGGCTGAGGCGTGCGGAGACCGTCGTGATCGGAACACCGGCGTTCAGCATCGTTGTTGCCATGAAGTGACAAAGATCATGGAGTCGGCAGTTCAGCTTCACGGCAGATCGGTGCTTGGCGAAACTCTTGGTCCTCGTCCATCGATCTCCGCGTTTCACGCGTACTTATCCCTCGCTGTATCGACAGGCCCGCGGCGCAGCCAGATCACCGCGTTGCGCCTCGGCGAGGTCGATCTCGTGAACGGAGTCGACCGGGAGACCCGTCGATCGGCGCCACCCAAAGTTGCTCTCGCTCGTTAGCAATCGGCGTTGATACAACTGCGCAAGCCAATGGTGCATCCGCGGTTGGCCCGGCTGGATCGGTACCCGAGCTTGGGCAAGCAGATCGTCGACCGCTTTTGTTCCTCGGGCGGGAGGGTGGAAGATTGCGCCGAAGAACCTCCCAGAGGTCGACGCCGTTGGGGTACTCGAGGTCACGTCGGGTGAGCGTTGCGGTCGGCCGCCACAGGTATGGCCGTCGGCTCAGAAGTCCCCTCGGCACTGCGATTCAAAGCGGTCGCCGGGTTGTGGCCAACAAGTCCGACGAGCGCGAATGCAAAGGAAAGGACCGCGAGAAAGATCCAGCCGGTGTTGTAACTCGTATGGGGGACGAGGTGCCCGAAGATGATCGGGACGAAGAAGCCACCGATTGCGGCCATCGTGAGCATTAGGCCGAATGCTGTTCCAACGTGCTCGTGGTCGATTTTGCAGACTCGCGACGGCACTGCCGACCACGCTGCGAATCCGAAGATTAAGAAGAACCCGATCCCGATCCCAAGGCCCCACAGTGCCTTGTTCGGCACGATTGGTATGAGGGCGAGCAGTCCTGCGACGACGAATAGCGGGCCCACGACGAACATCCGCAGGTTCTTACTGCGGTCGGCCCAGTAACCGCCCAGAAGGCTGCCCGGGATACCGGCGATCAGGATCAGCGCGGACAGCAGGCCGCCGGTCGAGGGAGCGAGGTGCCGATCAAGCGTCGCATACTCGGTGAAGAGCTGTGAAGTGGTGAAGTAGGCGCCGTATCCACCGAGCAGCGCGAAGCCGTAGATCCAGAGATCTCTGTTCTTGAGGGCGGACCGCAGCGCGGCCCGGTCGAAGCTGAGTCCACCCAGTGATTGATTGCCTGTCGGAACGTCGAACACCGCGAACGTTGCGAGGGCGACAAGCAACTCGAAGACACCGGCGAGGACGAGGGAGGTGTGCCAGCTCGTCGCTCGCTGCACATAGATCCAGACGTAGAGCGCCACGCCGGCTCCTGCGCTGAAGACAGCACCGCCGGATATGCCGAGCGCGAGCGTGACCTCCCTGCCGTTGAACCAGACCACAACTGCAGCAATTGCGACCGCAATGAACACCGACCCGCCGATGCCGCTGACGATGCGGAACGAGGCCAGCTCGACATAGCTGTGCGAAAGGCCGGACATGATCCCGGCCAGTCCCTGCACGATCAGACCAAGCACGAGCGCTTTTTTCATACCGAGCTTCGTTGCGAGGATCCCACCGGGGATATGCGAGAGCCCGTACCCGACGATGTAGGCGGAGATGAGGAAGGTCAGCGAGCCGAGTCCAACTTTAAACTCTGCGCCGATCTGCGGGAACGCTGTGGCAAGGTCGAACCAGTTCAGTGTCAGCGCGCCGATACCGAGGCTGAGAATGGCGAGCATGCCCCAGCGCGAACCGTCTTGTGTGGCACCGCGGATCGAGGTCATGTTGTCCCCTTGCCAGGAGCGCCTCGTCTTCGCCGCCAGGCTGATGACCGAGCAACATCGCCCGCAGGAACTCCTAAACGGGACTCCCAACAGTAACATTGGGGCGGTGAATTCTCCTCGAGCTGGTCGTGATGGCGCCAGACGCTCGACGAGGCGTCGGTGTCTTCAAACCGGCTTGTCAGAGGCGTAGCAGTCACTCAAGCTCCGGTATCTCCGAACACAAGCAACCGGCTGCACGCGCCGAGACTCCACGACCTGGATTCACATCGTGACGACTGCTGCTCCTGGAGCTTCGACGGACTGACTTTATGAGCGCCGCCGCCGGCTTCGTCGGCCGGCAGCCCGAACTGCGCCTCCTTGGTGAGCGGCTCGCCGAGGCTCGTCTCGGTCATCCGCAAGTGGTGTTCGTGGAGGCCGATCCTGGGGCGGGAAAGTCGACTCTCCTTTCGGAGTTTCTCGGCACGCTGAACGATGCCGCTGTGCTCGAGGTTGGCGGTGACGAGGAAGAGACGCATCTCACGTACGGGATCGTGGATCAGCTTCAGCCCGGACTCCGGGCGGAGCCGGGAACCGACCCGATGGCCGTGGGCGGTCAGCTGCTCGATCTGCTCGATCGGTTGCAGGCTGATGGTGCGGTCGTAGTGCTCGCTATCGATGATCTGCAGTGGGCGGATCGATCGTCGTCGCGTGCGGTGCTGTTCGCGCTGCGCCGGCTTCGCGCTGACAAGGTGTTGACGATCGTGTCGACACGCGTTGGCGAGCTGGTCGATCCCGGTTGGTCGCGGTTCATGGGTGGTGACTCACGAGTCACTCGTATCCGCTTGAGCGGTCTCGACGAGGGCGATCTCATCGAGCTTGTCAGCACACTCGGGCTCGGATCGCTGTCACAGCGAGGGGCAGCCAACCTGGTCGCCCATACCGAAGGAAACGCGCTCTACTGCCGAGCTTTGCTCGACGAGATCGGCGTCGCCCGATTGAACGCGAGTGATGGTGGGCTGCCGGCACCGCGGGAGTTAGCTGGGGTCGTTCTCACGCGCATGGCAGCGCTTCCACTTCCAAGCCAAGAGTTTCTGGCGGCAGCCGCGGTGCTTGGCTTACACACGCCGGCATCGATGATCGCTTCGGTAGCGCTGGTATCCGACACGAAGAGCGCGATGGATGGCGCAGTCGAAGCCGGTTTGCTACGCGCTGGAGCGTCGGTATCGGAACTCACCTTTGCGCATCCATTGTTTCGCGCAGCGATCTACGCAGACCTGAGCCCAACGAGCCGGCGCGAATTGCACGCGCGAGCCGCCGAGCAAGTTGCCGGTCGGGCTCGACTCGCTCACCTTGTAGGGGCGGCGCTTGGTCCTGATGAAGCATTGGCCGACGAACTCGAAGCGTCGGCATTGGCGAGCTCAGCCATAGGCGACGCAGGCGCCACGGCATGGGCGCTCGAGCAAGCAGCCTCGGTATCGCCGAGCCCGGAGGACCGGGAGCGTCGAATGCTCGACGCTGTGGCGGCACTCCTCAACGCGGCGGATACTTCCGCTGCGGCGCGTGTATTGGCATCATGCCAATCCTTCAGCGCCCGCCGCGATGCTTTGACTGGCCTGCTGGAAGTGTTCAGGGGATCACCCAGCGCCGAGGACCGGTTGCTCGCCGCGTGGCAGGCACATGATCCTGTGGTCGAGGCCGAGATCGGCGCGCGTGCGGCAACATCACTCGCGAACTGGATGGTGATGTCGGGTCGTCCCGATCAGGCGCTGATGTGGGCTGACCGAGCGGTCGCAGCCACCATTCCCGGGTCGCCGTTGCAGGCAATGGCGCGCACTGCCCAGGCGTACGGGTTCGCCGCGGACGGTCGTAGTAGCGAAGGTCTTAAGGGACTCGATTTTCTGCCCGTCTCGGGAAACGAAGTCCCGATGTCGGAAACCGACGCTCTCATCATGCGGGGGATGCTCGAGGTCTACATCGACGACTTGCCAGCGGCGATAGCGGACCTTGGTATTGCAGCGGCCCGCTTACGCGCCGGGCTGCCCGCCACGTATCCCGTCCCATGTCTCGCGCACCTGAGTGACGCCCATTTTCGACGGGGTGACTGGGACGCCGCGATCACGCATGCCCAGTTGGCGACCTCCTTGGCCCAAGACGCCGACCGACCGCTCGATCTCGCTCGGGCACACGCACGCGAGGCTCAGCTCCTCGCCTTTCGCGGCGAATGGTCCGCCGCGCAGACTCACGTCAGTGCCGCACGGACAGCCGCAGAACGATTGCCGCTCGTGCTCACAATTGGTGCGGCAGTGGTGGCCGGGGTGTCGCTTGCTTTCGCGCGCGGCGACCTCCCCGGGGTGCTCGTCGCGACCGAGCCGGTTCGCGCCCGGCGGCTGCTCGCTGTCGGTGGTTGTCCGGGGATTTACAACTGGCGAGCCATGGAGGCGGACGCGCTGATCGGCTTGGCACGACTTGGCGATGCGGATGCGGCGTTGAACGAGTTCGAGGCGGCGATTCCCCGCCCCGGGCTTGCATCGGCGGCGCTAGCGCTTGCTCGCTGTCGCGGCAATCTCGCCGTGGCGAAAGGTGAAGCCTCACAGGCGGAGGCGGCCTTTGCACGGGCTCACGCGATGGAGGCCGATGTTGCGATGCCCTTCGAGCACGCGCTCTTGAGCCTCGATGATGGCCGACGCTTGATTGCGGTCGGGGATGGGTCGGCAGCGATTGTGCAGCTCCAGCGAGCCCATCACCTCTTCGCCGACCTCGGAGCGGATCCCTACGTGCAAACCTGCGCCATGGAGTTGTCGGCGCTCGAGGTCTTGGTCGCGGCCGATGCATCCGCCGTTCTCGGGCTCAGCCGCGCGGAGCTGGCCGTTGCTCGATTGGCCGCGACTGGTCTCACTAATAGAGAGGTGGCGAGCCAGCTGTATGTCTCGGTGAAGACCGTCGAGTACCACCTCAGGAATTGCTTCATGAAGCTCGACATCTCGTCTCGTCAAGAGCTGACGGGCCTCCTGGCGTAGAGGAAGTCACGCTCCGGACCGCCTATCGGATGGCGGGTCGAAGGGGCCGTGATCAGCACCTTCGCGGAAACTGGGGTCGAACCTAGGGTCGCTCCCTGGGGACATCGACGCGCCATGGGCGTTGACTACGAGCCATGGACGGATCACCAACTCCGCGCACGTTGCAACTTTTGGTCGAGATCGACCGGACTCCTGACGGGCGACCTGAAGGACGAATCCGGCCCGACGCTGCTGAGCAATGGACGGCCTTTTCCGGAGTCCTCGAGCTGCTGAAGGTGCTCGAGGAGTTCGTTGAAGACGATTCGTCCGAGGTCTCTGCTCTTGACGATGCCCTCAACCTCGAGAAGGGACGACATGACCACAACTAATAGCAACCACGCGTGTCCGCTTCGCCGCACGAGAGACAACCGGATCCTCGGCGGAGTCTCAGGCGCAATCGCCGACCGACTCGACGTCGACGTCAACACGATCCGAATCGCCTTCGCCGTCCTCTCGGTTCTCGGTGGAGGGGGAGCGCTGCTCTACGCCGCCGGGTGGCTGCTCATCCCCGATGAGGCCGCCGAAGCGTCGATTGCCGAGGACTTCGTCAAGGGCCTCGGCAGGCACTGACCGTTCGTTGCTTTCGACTCACGAGTTCAGCAAGTGCTTCGTCCCATCGTCGATAACCCGACACCAGATCATAAGGAGCAAGCAAATGACCATCTTGGAGGCGACACCCATCGAGCAAGCGAACCCGCAAGCAGCGGCATCGCGGGTTACGAAGCCGCCCGGTCTTACCGAACGGCTTGCCGTCGCGAGCGCGCGGCGCCCGAAGCGCACGATCGCGATCTGGGGACTCGTCATCCTCGTGGCGTTGGTGCTCGTCACGACCTCCCTCAAAGGCCTGACGAGCAACGCCTACGTGGTGGGTGGGACACCGTCCAAGACGGCCGAGGCGCTCTATAGCCAGGTGATCGGTTCGCAAGCTGCCGGTCGGACCCCGACGGATGTGATCGTCGTCAGCTCGGCGAGTGCGACCGTTGCCGATGCGAGTTTTCGAAGTTACGTCGCCCGCCTGATTGCCGAGGTACGAACCGATCCTGGTATCTCGAGCGTCGTGACTAACCTCGGCGCCGGGAGCAAACTCGTCTCCTCCGATCACCGTGCCGCGCTGATCGAACTGCGTGCGGCGAGCGACGCGGACATTAAGCCGGTCGTGAAGGCTGTTCAGGCGGCGAGCGGCGATGGTGGCTTCTCCGCGGCGATCACCGGTGATCACGTAGTCGGAAACGACTTCACTACGCAGTCGTCGAAGGATCTCGCCCACGGTGAGATCGGGTTCGGGTTGCCGGTTGCTCTCATCGTGCTGGTGCTTGTCTTTGGCGCATTGGTCGCCGGTCTGATGCCGCTGTTACTCGGGATCCTCTCGATCATTGTTGGCCTCGGCGTCGCGGCAGTATTCGCGAGAGAGTTCACCCTCTCGATCTTCATCGTCAACATGATGACGGCGATGGGCCTCGCGCTCGGGATCGACTACTCCTTGTTCGTCATCTCGCGCTTTCGTGAGGAGCGCGCTCGCGGTCTCGACAAGGAAGCCGCGATTCGACGCATGGGTGCGACCGCGAGTCGCGCTGTGCTCTTCAGCGGCAGCACCTTCGTGGTCGCATTGCTCGGATTGTTCCTCGTGCGGACGAATGTGCTTCGCAGCCTCGCGGCCGGCGCGGTGATCGTCGGTGCCGTCTCGGTCGTCGCGGCGCTCACATTGCTTCCGGCGGTGCTCAGTTTGATGGGCGATCGCGTCAACTCGTTCCGACTGCCGATCGTTGGTCGAAACATCGGTGCAACCAGTGCTTCGGGCTCTCACATCTGGAGAGCCTTCATCGAGCGGGTGCTTCGCCGTCCCGTCATCAGCCTCGTGCTCGCAGGCGGCGTTATGCTGCTCGCAGCCGCACCGGTGCTCGGACTGCACATCGGTCAGAGCGGCGTCTCCACGCTGCCGAACAGCCTCCCGTCCAAGCAGGGATACGTCGCGGTGCAGCGTCTCTTCCCGAACCAGAACCCCTACCGGGTCGAGATCGTCGCCAATGGGGCAAGTGGTACGGATCGGGCAGACCTCACCAAGCTGCAGGCGACACTCGCTACTGAAACGACATTCGGATCCGGTGCAATCCAGGCATCTTCGAACGGAAAGCTGTTGGCGCTCACCGTGCCGATAAAGGGCGCTCCGGTGTCCAACGTCGACGTCGCCGCGGTGCGCAACCTACGTACAACCCTTATCCCCGCCGCGTACGCCGGCTCGGGATCCTCGGTCTACGTCGGAGGGACGACCGCAGAGACGGCTGATTACTTCTCTACAGTTAGCTCTCCGACGCTCTTCGTGCTGCTGTTCGTGCTCGGCCTCAGCTTTGTGGTGCTGATGCTGGCATTTAGGTCGCTCGTGATCGCGGCCGTGTCGATCCTGCTCAACCTGCTGTCGGTCGGTGCTGCCTACGGACTGCTGACTCTGGTGTTCCTGCACGGCATCGGCGCCGGCATCTTCGGGTTCCATCAGCAGGCCGCCATCGACGCCTGGGTTCCACTGTTCTTATTCGCGGTGCTCTTCGCGCTCTCGATGGACTACCAGGTCTTCTTGATGACTCGGATTAAGGAGCGCTACGACGAGACTGGCTCGACCCGAGAGGCAGCGATCAGCGGTGTGGCATCGACAGCGAAGATCATCACCGGGGCGGCGTTGATCATCATCGCGGTCTTCTCCGGCTTCGCTCGCGGTCAGCTCGTGATGTTCCAGCAGATGGGCTTCGGTGTCGCAGTCGCTTTGCTGCTCGACGCGACGCTGATCCGCACAGTGATCCTGCCGAGCGCGCTGACCCTTCTTGGTGAGCGCAGCTGGTACCTGCCACGGTGGCTCAAGTGGTTGCCTCACCTCGAGATTGAGTCAGCCGAGATTCCGGCGGCGATCGCACCCGCATCGGCTTCCGTCACTTCGGCGTGAACGTCAAACGCCAATCACGTCCGACGAGTTCGCAAACCAAGCCAAGGAGCCAGACATGACCCTCACCCACGCTCCATCGACAGCGGCAACGATCGGGCGGAAAGCTATGAATGAGGCCGCCCCCCGCGTGCCCGACCTGGTCGATGCTTCGCTCGCCACCCTGTCGCCCAACACTGCCAGACGTATCTACGAGCAGATCTGGTGTGACATCTACCAAGACCCATCGCTCAGCCTTCGCGACAGAGCGCTCGCCACAATCGCGGCCGACGACTCCGTCGGGGCCGGTCTTGACACTTCGCGTTGCGGGATCCACCACGTTTTTCACAGGACCGAGGGAGCATCGTCATGAGGGCAAAGCGGATCTTCAACCCCAAACGGATCGTTGCTCTGGTGGTTATCGGGGTAGTGCTGTCCGGCCTGACGTACACCCGGTTCGCACCCGGCGGCGCGATCTCGGTGCGCGCCGGAGCCAAGAACGGTGACTTAACCATGCACGCGTGCACGTACGGGACCGAGAAGGGTGCGATGCCCGCGGACTGCGGCACGTTGGTCGTGCCGGAGAACCGAGCGAGCTCGAAGTCGCGCCTGATCGCGCTGCCGGTGACCCGGATTCTGGCTCGCTCATCCCACCCGCTGGCGCCAATCTTCCATCTCAACGGCGGCCCTGGCATTACCAACATGACCTTTCCTCAAGCGAACCGCTTGGCCGCCCAGCACGATGTCGTCATGCTCGGCTATCGCGGCGTCGACGGCTCTTCGGTACTGAACTGTCCCGAGGTGACGGCGGCGGTGAACAACTCCGCGGACTACCTTGGCAAAGCGTCGCTCACCGCGTACTCTCAAGCCTTCGCCGCGTGCGCGAAGCGGCTTGAGCGATCCGGCGGCGACCTCGCCGGCTACACGCTGGCAGAGCAGGCCGACGACATCAATGCCGCTCGCGCCGCGCTCGGCTACAAGCACATCGACCTGCTCAGTGAGAGCGCCGGGACCCGCCTCGCGATGACCTACCAGTGGCGGTACCCGAAGACTGTCGACCGCTCGGTGATGGTCGGGGTCAACCCGCCCGGGAACTTCCTGTACAGCGGAGCTGAGATCGATCAGGGGATCGAGCGTTACTCGGCGCTGTGCGCGAATCAGCCTGCCTGCCGCGCCCGCACCGGCAACCTCGCCGCGAGCATGCAGCACACGGCAAACGACATTCCGAAAAGTTGGTACTCCCTGCCGATCGAGCCGGGCGACGTGCTGGTCGGGACGTTCCTCGGGCTCACGGAGGCGACTGCGGTGGATTCGCCGCTGTCCGGGCCGATGACTCTCGACTCGTGGATCTCCGCCGCGCAGGGCGACCCGAGCGGCCTGTGGCTGCTATCGACAATGACCCATCTCGTCCTTCCCCAGTCGTTCGTCTGGGGCGAGTTTGCAAGCATCGGGATGGCCGACGCGAAGCCCGTCGAGCGCTATTTCAGCTCCGGCGCTGACCAGGGTTCGATCATCGGAAATCCCCTCGCGGAGTTCCTGTGGGGGGCAGGAGGCCTTGTGCACGCCTGGCCGGCCAATCCGGGTGAGAACCAGTACACCAGCGTGCAGAACTCGAGCGTCCCGACGCTGCTCGTCGGCGGGACGCTCGACTTCGAGACGCCGGCCCAGAACGCCACGAAGGAGCTGCTGCCGCACCTTTCCAACGGGCACCAGGTCATCCTGTCCGGGCTCGGGCACGCGGACGACTTCGACTACTACGAGCCGAGGGCCAGCACAAAGCTGCTGACCACGTTCTACGCCACCGGCCAGGTCGACACGTCCCGCTACACCCCGAACGTGGTCAGCTTCACCACACCGTCCACGCAGGCAGGGATTGCCAAGGACATCCTTGCGACAATGGTCGGCTTCGCCTTGTTGGCAGTGATCTGGCTCGGGGTGTTGGCGATCCGGATCCGCCGCCGGGGCGGTACCGGCCGCAAGACGGGCGCATGGATCCGATCGGCTGGTCCGATCGTGTTCGGACTCGGCGGATGGTTCCTCGGCACACTGTTGGTGCTGCGATTCTGGCCGAGCCGGCCGCTCGACGACCCGCTGCTGACAGATGTCTCGGTCGCGGTAGCGATCTGGCTCGGGGTTTACGCCGGCTGGGTCCGCACCGACACGTCGAAGGCGATGCGGGCCAAGGGCATTGGTGCCGCGGGTGTCGGTGCGGCGGTGGGAGCCGCACTCGGTTTCCACGTGATCAGCGGGCTCATGGGGTTGATCACGGCAATCATCGGAGCGGCGGTCGTGTCGAACTTGAGCCTGCTCGTGCTCGACATCTGGACCGAGCGGGCCGCCTCCCGGGCAACGGCCGCTCCGGCGGTGGATCTGTCGGAGTCGGAGCACCTGGAGCCGGATCTGTCGCAGACGGAGAACCTGGAGCCCGCCCTGCACTGATCGCCCGAACCGTGTCGGGGAATCCTTGGAGGATTCCCCGACACGCGCGTGTGTGGTGAGGGAAGCGCATCACCGACCGTGCCCATCGAGCTCACGAGTCCGAGGCGCCGGACATTCTCGGTGAAGGCCCACGAGGTGAACTGGGTGCCGTGGTCGGCGTGGATCACCGTTGACGTCGTCTGGAACCACCGGCCTTTGCAAGGGCGTCGTTGACCAAGGCGGCCTCACAGCGCCGGTCGATCGCCCAGCCGACGACCTTCCTCGATTAGAGGTCGAACGGCGCAGCAGTAGATCTTGCCCTCGGCCCTCGGCCCTCGGCCCTCGGCCCTCGGCCCTCGGCCCTCGGCCCTCGGCCCTCGGCCCTGGGATGCTAGGTGCCCAGCTGGCGCATGATCTTCTTGACGAGCTTGGTGTTGACGATGAGGCCCTGCTCGCTCTCGAGCGCGGCCCGGATCGACAAGATGCCGTAGGTGCCTCGCGAGCGGGCGTGGATGTCCGCGTTCGCATCGGCGAGCAGTAGACGTCGGATCTCTCGGTCATTGGGCTTGCGGAACTTGATGTCGTAGTAAGTCGAGCGGTCGAGACCCACCACCCGACAGGTGAGACGCTCGGAGTCTTCGTAAAGCGCCCTTTTTGAAGGGCGCTTTACCGCGTCCGAACGTTATGAGGCCCGGGCGTGCGCTACGTGCGCGAAGCCCTCTCGGGAGTGGTCGCGGGAGCGCCTCTGCAGGTCGGTCCGATACTCACGGCGCTTTAGGAAATGCTTGGTTCGGACGAGTCGCTACCGGAACGAGCGATCAGATCGGAACGCCCTCAGTCTTTGGTGCGACAAGTGGTTGGGATACTGCCAAAGCGTCGGGACTGGCTACCGTCCGCATAGGCGTCCGACCTTATAGCTGGAAAGCCCACCTAAAATTTGAGCTTCGATCCATCGGGTTAGGCCGTGATCTGATCTTGGGGATCACTAAAGTTCGCCGCCCCGGTCAGCGCGGCGAGAATGGTCCGCGCTTCCAGAGTCTGCTCGGCTTCAGCGTCTGACGCCTTGACCATCCTCCGCAACGCTATGAGGGCATCTTCATCGCCCGCGCGCGCGAGTTGCATGGCCTCCGCAGTGCCCCGCTCACGGAAGCTGGTGTTCTTCTTGATCCTGCGATAGTTGTGGCTGCGCCAGTAGTACTTCAGGTCGTCGGACTCCCAATCGCGGTAGATCTCGTCCCAACCGACCTGGTGGAAGTCGTACAAGTGCGGCAGGAGCATGTGCTCGGCGATCCTCCCGCCCTCGCGTTGGTAACGGTTGTCGAGCGATATGCGCATGAGGTTCTCGGTGGTGTTGGGGAGCGCTCGATGTAGCGTCAGTGCCGGGAAGAAAAGTGCGTCGCCGACTTCGAAATCGGTACTGAGCCAGCGTCCAGAGAGTTCTGGGTGCGTCGCCTTCTCCTCCTCGACGTTGACGACGAGTCCTCCCGCGCCGAGGGAGAAATGGTGTGCGAGCACCTTGCGCACCTTGTGGGACCGCTCGAGCACCGCGAGCGGGCCGAGTTCGATCGGGCAGTCCCCGACCGGTGCCCAGCAGGTCAGGGTGTCCAGACTCCCTTGGTAGTGGACGAAGTCCTGATGCGTCGGCGTCGTATGGTCAGTGAACTTCGGGAACCAGATCCTCGCCTTGTGTCCGGGCAGCGGCATGGCCGACGCATCCATGATCGCTTGGACCATCCCCATGAGTTCTGGGGCGTGCGGCACGCGGTGGAACGATTCCAGCCGCTGCACCTGGCCGTAAGGCCCGCTGTACTCGCTGTCACCCTCGGTGCATCGACCGTCGATGTTCGCGATGCCGAGCATCGGGTCCGTTCCACTCTCGAGCCATTCCGCACGACCCATGACGCCCAGGATGTCCGCGCGCAGAGCCAGAAGCGCAACCGGCTCGATCAGCCGGCGGAAGAAGAGATACCCCTCGTCCGCGATACGCCGCCGAAGCTCGTCGGAGTCGTCCTTGGCATCGTTGGAGTCCCGGAGTTCATACATTCTGTCAGTCATGACGTACGCCCTTACGTCCTGAGTTGCGGTCGTGCGTGCGATGATAGACCTGCGCTCCGGCAAAGGGGGCACGTGCACTACCGTCGAACCAGCTGACCCCCACCCGTAGGCATCACGTGCGAGCGACGCTGCCTGGCCGGACCTTCAGGAGGTACGGAGCAGAGATGCCCCACAGGGGTATCTAGCCATCTTCTGCTGATCCTGAACGTGCTGGCTCGCTGCGCTGGCGAAAGAGGGTGACGAGAGCCTCAAGAGCAGTGACAACTTCCTGGCGTCGCTCTCGCGGTAAGGGCTCCAAGATCGGTTGCAGAATTTCTTCCGGTTGTTGACTCTGGAGGAGCTGAGCTTCTGCTGCAACGCCGTCGGGAACGTACGCGATGACGCGCCGTCCATCAGACGGGTCGGACCTCGTCGCGATCCACCTTCGCTCGATCAGGCCAGTGACAGCCGTCGAGACGCGACTTTGCACGTAGCCGGTCCGTCTGGCGATGTCGGTGATCCCGCTCGGGCCGTTGTCGAGCAGGTCCCAGATGACCACGAGCTCGGCTGTCGGAACCCCCCGAGCGTCTGCGGTGATCTCAGATCTCGCCGTCTCGGCGATCCGTTGTCCTAGGTAGAGCAAGTCGACGCGCCTCACGTTCCGGATTCTATGCTTACCCAGAGATACATCTTGACAGAAGCATCTGTCGAGAAGTACATTGCTCGAAGCACCCCCGGGGCCGCTTGCCCCACTTCATGGGAGAACCTCGCCATGCCCGCGACTGTCTGGATTTTGAATGTCGTTGTCCTCGCGGTAGTACTCGAGTCCGATGTGGGCACCCGGAAGATCGGGTGGTTCCGGGCGTTGCGGCCCCTCGCCACCGTCCTTGTCGTCATCCCGTTCTTTGTGAAGCACCCTCAGACGTCGGGTAGGGGACTGCTCTTCGAACTCGCTCTGGCAGCACTCGGCATCGTCCTCGGACTAATCGCCACTCTCGGGTTCTTGAAGGTCTTCGGTGACTCGCGTGATGGTCGACTGAAGAGCCGAGCCGGCGGCGCCTATGCAGCGTTCTGGACGACTGTCATCGGCGCGCGGTTGCTCTTCTCCTATGGGTCAGTCCACTGGTTCTCGGCTGCCCTTGGTCGCTGGTTAGCGACCAATCACGTCACGACAGACGGTCTCACCGATGGGCTGATTCTGATGGCACTGGCACTTGCCATGGCCCGTTGTCTTCGCTTTGTTGCAGCACTCCTCGCGTCTCCTCCCGTCGAAGTCCGCGAAGCTCGCGATTCACGTGCCCGATGAGAGGATCCGTCGTTTCCATCATCGCCTCGGTTCACGGAGGCTTCCCGCCGTGGCTGAACGTTCTCCTCATGGTGGCCGCTGTTGCATTTGTTCTGTTCCGTCGCATCCGCGGCGAACCCCTCCTCGCAAAGCGAGTGCTGATCCTCCCGGTCATCCTCACCATCGCCGGGATCGTCAACCTGACCAAGGTCCACGGAGTCACCGGGAAGGACATCGTCTTCGTAGTAGTTGGAGGAATCATTGCCCTGTCTCTGGGAACGGCCCGCGGGGCGAGCATTGAACGGTTCGAGAAAAGCGGCTACCTGTGGCAGCGCTATCGGAAGCCGACAATCGTTCTCTGGACCGTGCTCGTTGCGGTCCGCGTGATCCTCGCCGGGATTGCTCATGTCGCGCACGCTCCGTTGGCCGCGGGCAGCCAGACCCTCCTGTTCGGGCTCGGGCTTAGCCTGACCGGAGAGGCGCTCATCGTCGGAAGCCGAGCGCTGTCTAGCGGTGCGCCTTTTGCGCCCGACCCGGGACGGCCTGGATCGGGCATTCGCCAGTCGGCGCTGTCTGGCATCCTTGAGCGGCTGAGCGCTCAATCGTCCGTGACTTCTCTTACCGATCCTGATGATCTCGGAACTGGTGCGGCTCGTCGTTCAGACCAAAGGACAGGATCGATTGATGGCCTCGAGGCGAACCCCCAGCGGGCGCTCTTCCAACCAGCTGCGAGTGACACGGCGAACCCAAACCCATCGGGACGCGAGACTCGTTCTTTGATGTCGCCGTCCTGGCGTGACGGGGTCAGCTGGGTACTCCAACGGCTCATGGAAAACACGCAAGACGATCGAGCCCGACACCGTCACCGGTCTCGATAGATGCGGAGCGTCATTTTTACAAGGCATCGCCGTTCCGATCCGGATTGGCATTCCAAAGAGACTCCGCGAGGCCATGGCATGACCGTGCGTCTAGTTATCGCCGATGATCAACAGCTCGTCAGGACAGGATTTCGCATGATCCTTGCTGACGGCAGACTTCGATGTCATCGGCGAGGCTGAGAACGGCGATGAGGCCGTCAGATTGGCATCGGAATTGCAGCCCGACGTCGTGCTCATGGACATTCGAATGCCCGGGATCGACGGGATCGAGGCCGCGCGTCAGAGTGTGGCTCGAGCCGGCGACCAGATCGCTCAGCGTGCCCAAGATTTGGCGACGAGGATGCTAATGCTCACGACCTTCGATCTCGATGAGTACGTGTATGACTGCCTTCGTGCCGGCGCGAGTGGCTTCTTATTGAAAGACGAGCCCGCGGATCAACTGATTGTCGGTATTCGCATGGTCGCCGATGGTGATGCGCTGCTTGCGCCGAGCATCACAAAGCGGTTGATTGAGGAATTCGCGATCTACCCGGCCGGCGCTGAATGGCTCCCCGAGCTGTCTGAGCTGACGCCGCGAGAACTTGGAGTGTTTCGGCCCATCGCGCGAGGCATGTCCAACAACGAAATTGCGCTTCCTCGGAGCGAACACGATCAAGGCGCACGTCACTCGGGTCCTGACCAAGCCCCAAGCGCGCGATCGAGTTCATCTCGTGGCGCTCGCACACGAAGCGGGTGTAATCAGTCGGGGTCGCTCCTCGAGGACTTGTAGAAGTTCCGGGCGACCCATCGCAAGTTGCCGAAGCAACGCTTCGGGTCCCTCATAGGCTGGGGACCGGAACTCGAGAAGAACGTTGGCACTACGCCGTCCGATCTCGATGTTCGTCTGACATGAGAAGACGCCGCCCTAGAGGTCGAACTCGGTTATTAGGGAGCGGCTTCGACACGCTGCTTCAGCGCCGCCAGATTGT
>JAODBN010000396.1 GCA_025463965.1 Acidimicrobiaceae bacterium | reverse complement strand
CGGAGCCCGCCAGCGAGCCCACGGCGTTCGCCTGCTGCTCGTCGAGGGCTTGCACGCGAGCTTGGAGGCCGCCCTCGGCAAGGAGCGAGGCGATCAGTCGGGCGAGGGGCGCCTCCTCGCCGGTCGGCGAGGGGATGTCGGTCATGGCGGCGACGAGCTCGGCGAGGCGCTCGGGGACCACCCGGGCGCTCGCCTCCTCGCGCAGGCGCAGGCGGCTCGACTCGTCGAGGCCGACCGGGTTCTTCACTCCGAGCGGCCCACCCAGGTCCCTGTGGCCCGGGTGAGGAGGTCGAGCAGTCGCTTTCGCAGCGCCAGGGCTGCGAGTCCCGCGGTGGCGAGGAGGGCGAGCTTTCTCATCGGCACGGCTCCGGCAGGTCGAGGAAGGCACTGACCATCCGGTGGTACTCCTCGGGCCGCTCCTCTTGCAGGTGGTGCGAGGCGCGGTCCATCACGTACAGCTGGCCGCGGGGGAGCCGGCTGGCGAGCATCAGGGGGTAGTCGGGGGTGAGGAAGGCGTCGTGCATCCCCCAGCAGAACAGGGTCGGTGCCTCGATGGAGCCGAGGCGATCGGTCAGGTCCTGCCACTCACCGCGTCGTGCCGGCTCGTCGTTGACCGCCCGCTCCTCGGGGTCGAGGCTCTGCTCGTAGCGCGTCGTCACGGTCGCCTCCGGGATCGCCGCCTCGTCGAACCACTCGAGGCGCGCGATCAGCTGCCGCATCTTCTCTCGGCTCGGGCCGTCTCCGCCGTAGTAGTCATCGCGGGCGTTGCGCCCACGAGCGCCGCGGTCGGGAAGCGGGGCGAGCGGGCCGTAGAAGACGGGCATCGACCCGGTGATCACGAGCCGGTGCGTGCGCTCGGGATAGGCGGCGGCGAAGGCGAGCGCTGCCGATCCGCCCCATGAGTTGCAGACGAGGTCGACGCCATCAAGGCCGAGCGAGTCGAGCAGCGCCAGGTAGTGGCGGGAGTGGAAGTCCCACATCGGGCCCTGAACGGTGACCTTGTCGGTCCTCCCGTACTGGAGCAGGTCGACGAGCAGGCACCGCCGGTCGGCGGCGAACAGCCGTGACACCTGTCCGAAGTCGGTCCAGGCCGAGCAGCCGGGCCCGCCTCCGTGCAGGAACACAGCGGCATCGGCGCCGGCATCGGGGGGCGTTCTGCCGAGGTCGTGGTAGTGGAACCTCACGCCGAGCGAGGTGGTCACGAAGCACCCCTCCGGCTCGGGGAGCACCTCGAGGGTCATCTTTCGGCCCCGTCGGCTGTGGGCCCGTCGGCTGTGGGCCCGTCGACGGTGGGCCCGTCGGCGGGGGCCCCGTCGCCGGCGGGCTCAGCCGAAGCGGAAAAGGGGTTGCCCTGCTCGCACAAGCGGCGCCAGGCGAGCAGCGACGAGTCCGGTCGATAGAGGCGCTCGGGGGGACAGTCGGTCTCCTCGACCATCCATGCGTCCTGGTCGGAGAAGTTCCCATGGAAGAGCCAGCGGATCGCACCGAGGTAGCGGGTGAAGAACCAGGTCCGCTGCAGGCCGGTCTTGAACTGCACCATGAACCCGACGTAACGGTGCCGCGCCCGGTCCATCGGGACGTAGAACTCGTAGTGGATGAACTGGGGGTAGGCGATGCGCAGCACGCCGGGGAGCGAGAGGGAGGCGAAGCCCGGCCAGCCCTGGCCCGCGATGACGGGGTCCTGCTTTTTCGCCGCACCGGTGTTTCCGAGGGTGAAGGACTGCTCGGGCGGGCGCTGCTTCCACCAGCGGCGGTTGCTCCAGGTGCCGACCCCGGGGAAGGTGGCGTCCCAGTGCACCTCGTCCTGGACCCGGTAGATCCACCGCCCCACTTGCTCGATGTGGGTGCGGTTCCAGGTCGGCATGGTCTTGAAGAGCCGCCACAGCGAGGTGCGGTGCAGGTACTTGGCGTGGCCTTCGTCGAAGCCGTTCTCGGCGGCGAGGCGCCAGTTGCCGCGCCGGTCCTCGATGCGCCCGCCGATGGCGAAGGGCGTCCCTGCGGTCAGCTCGCCGGGGAGCTGGGTGTCGAGGGGATGCGGGTCGCCGGTGCCCGAGAACACCCACACGAGCCCGAGGCGCTCCTCGACGGGGTAGCTGCGCACGGCCACCTTGCCGCAGATCGGCGAGTCCGGCCCGTCGGTGATCACCGCGCAGAGCTCACCGTCGGTCAGCCGGTAGGTCCAGCCGTGATAGGGGCAGCTCAAGGTGCCGGGGAACTCCTGGCGACCGAGGGAGAGCGGCACGCCGCGGTGCAGGCAGCGATCGTTCAGGGCGTAGACCCGCCCGCCGTCGCGCAGCAGCACCAGGCGCTCGCCTCGAAGGGTGATCGGCAGCGGCCGCTTGGTGACCTGGGACGACCACTGCACGGGGTACCAGTAGTCCGAAAAGCCGAGCTCGGCCGCGTCGTAGGCCGGCCACGAGGTCCAGTCCGTCCGCCCCGGGGAGGTGCGGCGGTCGTCCCGGGATGGTCCTTGGCTGCTGGCGGTGTCCGGAGAGGTCATGAGGCGAAGATTCCGATCAGCAATTCGTGAGGTGCGAGCACCGATGCTAGGGACGCGCCTCTGCTCGGGAAGGGCCGACGGTCCGGCCAGCGGACCAGCTCCGACCCAGGTCGCGGGCGTTGTACAGCCTCTCGGCGCCCCGCGGCTCGAGACGGGACGGGCGCCGTGGCGCCGCACGCGGTAACAGAGGCTTAACGGGCGACGGCCACAACATGGAGGTTGCGTGTCAATCGCCGTGGCATGCTCCGGGAGGGAGGAGGCACCATGCCAGCGAAGTCTTGGGCGGTCCTCGAGCCGCCGTCCGATCTGCGCGTCGGATTCTCCGAAGCCCAATCGGCACCGGTCGACCCCGATGTCGACCGGCGTTCGGTCCTCGGCAAGGTCCAGCTGATCGTGGAGACCCTCGGGGCCGACGGCCAGATGGGCCTCTCCGAGCTGGCCCGGCGGACCTCCATCGCCAAGGCGTCGGTCCACCGGCTGTGCTGCGACCTCGTCACCTGGGGCGTGCTCGAGCGCTCCGGAGACAGCTTCCGCCTCGGGCCGCGCCTGTTCGAGCTCGGACAGCGGGTGCCCGGGCGGCGCTCGCTGTGCGACGCCGCGCTGCCGTTCATGGAGGACGTGTACGTGGCCACCTTGCAGACGGTGCATCTCGCCGTGCTCGAGGGGACCGAGGTCATGTACGCCGAGAAGATCGTGGGTCGAAAGTCCGTGGCCGTGCCGTCCCAGGTGGGCGGTCGTCTGCCGCTGCACTGCACCGCGACGGGCAAGTGCATGCTCGCGTTCGGACCTGCCGAGCTGTTGCGAAAGACCATCGCCTCGGGCCTCGGCGCCCGCACCGCCCGCTCGATCGTGTCGGTCGAGCGCCTCGAGGAGGAGCTGGCGGCGGTTCGTGTCCGAGGGTATGCCACCGAGCACGAAGAGGCGCACGTCGGGTTCGCCTCGGTGGCCGCTCCGTTGTTCGGCGGCCGCGGCCACGTGGTGGCGGCGCTCGCCATCACGACCTCGGTCAGCGAGCTCCGCCTGGCCGAGTGCGTTCCCGCCATCCAGGCAGCGAGCCGCGGGCTGAGCCGTCGCCTCGGTGCCCGCTACCCCTCGGCGCCGGGGGAACCCCAAGCGCTCGTCGCAGCAGAGGAAGCCGCCGGCTCCTCAGCCGCCTGATCGAGCGCCTCGTCAGGCGAGCTCGGCGCGCAACACCGGGAGGACCTCGCTTCCAAGAAGGGCCACGCCCGCTGCGTCGGTGAGCCCGTGCGGGGTGCCGAACTCGATGCGGTCCGCGCCCGCGTCGAGGAGCTCGAGCGCTTGCGCGCTGACCTCGCTCGGCGTGCCGGCGAAGGCGAAGCGGGCGAGAAGATCGTCGGGGACGAGCGCGCCGGCGCCCGCGCGGTCGCCGGCCGCGAGACGTTGACCGAGGAGCGAGAGCAGCTCCGGCTCCACGGTGAGGGTGCGGTCGAGGCCACCGACGACCTCGAGGTACATGGCCACCTCTTGGCGGGCGAGGCGGCGTGCCGCGTGGCCGTCGGCATCCACCACGGTGACCGCGCCCATCACGATGCCCACCGGATCGGAGCGGTGCGAACCTGGGCCCGTCCGCGCGCTGAGCCACTTGCGCATGAGCGGCACCATCGCCGGGTTTGCGGACCCCCCGATCTTCACCTCGTCGGCGAAGTCCGCCGCCAACCCAGACAGACGCGGGCTCCACGTGCCGACGAGGACCGGGACCCGGTCGCGAAGTGGCTGCTCCCGAAGGCGCGCACCTGGCGGGAGGCGGAACCTGCGGCCTTCCACGCCGTCCGTCCGCCCGGCGAGGAGCGCCACGACGACCGCCGCGGCCTCGGCCACCGCCTGCGCTCCGTCACGCTGGTCGACCCCGAGCTCACCGAGCCAGCTTCCCCGCGCGAGGCCGAGGTAGGCGCGCCCGCCGCTCGCTACGTCGAGCGCCGCGATCTGGCCGGCGATCTCGACCGGATGGACGGTGAAGGGGTTGAGGCACGCCGGCCCGAGCAGGACGCGCTCGGTGACCCGAGCCATCGCGAGTAGCGCGGGGAGCGGCGGCTGGAAGTAGAGGTCGCCGAAGACGCTGAGGACGTCGAAGCCGTAGCGCTCGCCGGCAGCAGCGAGGCGCTCGTACTCAGCGGGCGACTTGTCGGACTGGAAGCCGAGCCCGAAGCGAACGGCCCCTGTGGTGGTCATCTCGCGAACGGCGCGCCGACCTGGTGCGCCAGTCGGCTGGCTCGGCGCCGAAGCGCTCTCACGTCAGCTCAGTGGCGTCGAGGGAGCTTCGCCCGACGCGCTCGATGCGCATCACGAGGCGCTCGTCGGGATCGGGGCACGCGGCGAGGCAGTCCTGCTCGAGCCAGTCGTCCTCCGGCAGGCTGCGCTGCTTGGCCGGAAGGAGCGGCAAGACCGCGGCGAGCGCGTAGATGCAGAAGTGCTTGCCGGCGGGGATCGTCAGGCGGTTGCTGGCGCTCAGCTCGAAGAAGTCCCCGGGGGCGAGCCCGCACACGGATCGGCCCTCCACCCGCTCCACGACGACCCGCAGGTCGTACAGCTCCACGGCGCGCTCAGACCCCGGGCGTCATTGCGACGAGGCGGGGGATGACCCGGCGCCCGAGGAGGGACACCGCCGCGATCGGGTCCGGCCCGAGCGGGGGGCCGAAGGAGAGGTGGGTGGCGCCGGCGTCGACGAGTCCTGAACAGCGCTCGACGACGTCGTCGGGATCCCCGCAGATGCCGAGTGAGAGCATCTGCGGCGAGATGAGCGAGCGGGCGAGGGCGACGTCACCCGAGGCCAATGCTGCTGCAGCAGGCTGGAAGTCGGCCGGTGTAAGGCCCGCTCTGGCAAGAAGGTAGGGGGCGAAGGCCGACCCGTAGAAGGCGAGCTTTTCGGCCAGCGGGGCAGCGGCGCGCTCGCGGTCCTCGTCGATCGAGACCCAGACGCAGGCCGGGACGTCGAGCTCGGCCGGATCCCTGCCGGCCGAACGGGCGCCTTCGGCGATCTGGGCGGCGGCCACCGGGTAGTGCTCGGGCGGATACAAGAGCGCCAGCGCGCCGTCCGCGATCTCGCCGGCGAGCGCCAGCATCTTCGGGCTCATCGCGCCGAGGTAGATCGGCACCGGAACATCATTTGGCACGAGCAGGCGAGTGCCCGGCGCCCAGTCGCCGGCGCCGGCCAGCTCGGAAGGATCGCCGCCGTCGAGCAGCGCGCGGCAGGCGAGCACGGCCTCCCGGGTGCGGGCGAGCGGCCGGTCCTGTTTGATCGCCGCCTTGGAGAGGAACTCTGCTGCGCCCGCAGCGAGACCCAACATGGCCCTCCCGCCCGAGACCTCTTGGAGGGTCGCCGCGTGCATGGCGAGCTCGACAGGATGGGCCGAGTAGGGGTTGAGGATCCCGGTTCCGAGACGCAGTCGTGAGGTCGCCCCTGCCGCCGCGGCGAGCAGCACGGGGGCCGATCGCAATAGCAGGTCGTGGGAGACCCACAGCTGGTCGAAACCCGCTTCTTCGGCGACGACCGCAAGCTGGACAAAGGTGGCGGCCGGGGTGTCGTTGTTCAGGCGCAGGCTCGTTGTCAGCACCGGCGGGGTCTCCCAGCGCTCGCCATCTCGCGAGCTTGCCTCATTCGAGGATCACAGCGTCGAGCTCGACCTCGACGAGGAGGTCGTCACCGACGAGGGCGTGCACGAAGTAGGTGCTGTTCGCCGGAGCGACGTCCCCGAGGAGCTCGCGGTGCGCGCGGCTCGCGGCCTCCCAGTCGGCTTGTGGGGCGAGAAGCAACCGGCTGCGGAGCACGTCGCCCCGGCGGCCGCCGAGCTGCTCGACCGACGCGATCGCCCGGGAGAGCGCATCGCGGGCCTGGGTGTACGTGTCGCCTGCTGCGGAGGTTCCACCGGCGGTCGTCCCGCTCACCGCGAGATGGTGGCCGCGACGAGCTCCGCGGCTGTAGCCGGCGATCTCCTCGTAGCTGCCGCCCTCGCGGTGACGGTCGGTCGGTCCCGGCGAAGGCTCCGGCGTGCTCACCGGGCGCTCGGGGCTCGAGCGGGCCCGTCCAGGACGCCGTCTAAGGGGTTCGTCTCGAGGAACTCCTCGACCGCGCCGAGAAGGCGCTCGTTCTCTTCGGGGCTGCCGATCGTGATCCGCAGCGCCCCGTGGAACGGGCGGACGAAGACGCCGGCGTCCGCCAGGTGCGTGGCGGCATCGGCCGAGCGCTCACCGAAGGGAGCCCAGCAGAAGTTGCCCTGCGAATCCGGCACGGCGACGCCGAGGCGACGCAAGCCTTGGACGACGCGGGCGCGCTCGGCGACCACCTGGGTGACCCGGAGCGCCAGGTTCGCACCCGCGGCGAGCGAGGCCGTGGCCGCCACCTGAGCAAGGGCGCTCACCCCGAACGGCACGCGAGTTCGCGAGAGCGCCTCGATCACCTCCGGCGAGCCGAGGCCGTAGCCGACGCGCAGTCCGG
Source organism: Acidimicrobiaceae bacterium (assembly GCA_025463965.1). Lineage (GTDB taxonomy): Bacteria > Actinomycetota > Acidimicrobiia > Acidimicrobiales > Bog-793 > JAODBN01. The sequence continues at coordinate 7,264 of JAODBN010000396.1, read as the reverse complement.
CCAGGCCGTAGGCCTTCGAGAAGGTGCGCAGGACGAGCACGTTGTCGTGCGCGCGCACGAAGCCGGAACCGGCGACGGTCTCCTTGTCGGCAAACTCCGCGTAGGCCTCGTCGACCACGACGAGCAGGTCCCGCGGCAAGGTTGCGACGAATTCCGCGATCGCGCGGTGCGAAAGCGCTGTGCCCGTCGGGTTGTTCGGGTTGCAGATGACGATCGCCCGGCTCCGCTCGTTGATCGCGGCGCCCATCGTCGCCAGATCGTGCACGTGCTCGACGAGCGGGACGGCGACGACCCCTGCACCGCTCAGCGTGGCGATCGTGCGGTACTCGGGAAAGGTCGGATCGGCCAGCACGACCTCGTCGCCAGGGCCGGCCACGGCGAAGAGCGCCTGGCGGCAGACCTCGGCGGAGCCGGTGCCCACGGCGACGCCGCTGACGGTCAACCCGTGCTGCGCCGCGATCGCCTCGCGAAGCGCTCGCGCCTCGGGATCGGGGTAGCGATGGACGTGCGGTGCGGCTGCGGCGATGGCCTCGAGCACCGCCGGCAGCGGCCCGAAGGCCAGTTCGTTCGAGCCGAGGAGCGCCTTACCGGCGTAGCGACCCTCCTCTGCAGCCCCCGAGCGTCCCGCGGAGTACGCGGAGAGCGTGGCGATCTCGGATCGGAGGCGGATCACGGGCGCTCTGCGTCCCAGTACGGCGCGTCGGCCCAACTGCTGTTCACGGGACCGTCGGCTCCTCGAGGGGCTCGAGGTCGAGCACGCCTGTGGCCTTGTCGAGGATGGGAGGTGTCTGCACCGAGAGGAATCGGCAGCCCTGTGCGGGCGTGCGCACCCCGTGGAAGACGCCCCTGCCGATGCGCACCCGGTCCCCGGCCCGAACCGCGAGAACCTCGTCGGCGACGACCACCTCGGCGTTGCCGTCGAGGAAATAGAGCACGGTCTCGGCACGGTTGTGACGGTGGATCTTGGAACGCTGGCCGGGCTCGACGTCCACGAGGTCCGCTCCGACGAGGGTCTCGAGATCGGTGTCCCGGGTCACCTGCATCACGTCGAAGATGTCCTGGCGCTCCACGGCGAGGTTGTTGTCGACGAGCTGCTCCACGGCGTTGTCCTTCCTGTCGAACCCACGGGCTCGCGCCCAGGGCATCTTGCCCGCGCAGCGACCTCGACGGCCCGCGGTCCGGTCCGTAGGGTGAACCGATCCTCACCTGACCAGGAAGCGAAGAGCTGCCGGTCCCTCAGGGAAGCCCGCGCCTGCGCACGAGACGGCCGGGGGCCGGGGCGGTGGCACACGCCGCGCAGCGCCGGGTCGTCGGCAGCGCGCCAAGGCGCTCCGCGCCGATCTCACCTCCGCAGCTCTCGCAGCGGCCAAAGGCGCCCGTGTCCGCCCGCGCGAGCGCAGCGTCGAGCTCTGCGACGGCGGTGCGGGCGGAGGCGAGGAGCGCCGCGAGGCGCTGGCGCTCGAATGCCACCGTGGCTCCCTCGGGGTCGTGCTCGTCGTCGAGGTTCATCCCCTCCGATGCCGCAATCACGGCTTCGAGCTCGGCCGCCAGCGCACTGGCTCGTGCCGAAGCGAGCGCGCGTTCCTCGTGCAGGTCGATCCCGCCGGCCGCGCCCGCGCCGGAGGGCCATGCCGGGGGGACGGGCACAGACATTCGGCTTCAGGACTCGAGGGTGGCCTGGAGGGTGATCTCGCCGACACCGGCGAGCGCCTTGCTGACGGGGCAGCCCGCCTTGGCCTGAGCCGCCTTTTCCTGGAACGTGGCGTCATCGATGCCGGGGACCCGGCCGACCGTGACGAGGTCGATCCGCGTGATGGTGGGCGCGCCGTCGACCAGTCGCAGCGTCACCGCTGCGTCGGTCCGGACTGACTCGGGTGGGCTGCCGGCCTCGGCGAGCATGTTGGAGAGCGCCATCGAGAAGCACGAGGCGTGTGCCGCGCCGATGAGCTGCTCGGGGTTGGCGCCCGGGCCGTCCTCGAAGCGCGACTTGAAGGAGTACTCACCGCTGATGGTGTCGCCCGCGGTGAACGTGCCGCTGCCACCTCGCAGGTCGCCCTTCCACTGCGCGGATGCCTTGGCGGCCATGTCGCCTCCTTGCTCGTCGGAACCCGCCCACGGTGTTGGCGGAACGGGCTGATCCCGGCTGACGTTACCGCTCAGTCCCCGGAGCCGAATCGGTGACGAGCGAGGCGAGAAGGCTGCGACAGGATCGTTCGATGATCGCCAATGTGGCCTCGAACTCGCCGGCCCCACCGCTGTAGGGATCGGCCACCTCGTCGTCGTCGACAGCCGCGTGCGGGTCGTACTGCCGGAGCAATTCGACGCGCGGCCGGGGCGTGCCCGCTGGTGCGGAGCGGACGAGACGACGGACGTTCGCCAGGTTGTCCCGGTCTGCGCACAGGATGAGGTCGAGACTCGAGAGGTCCTCTGCGCGCAACTGTCGAGCGAGGTGGTTCCCCGACGGCCAGCCGCGGCGCTCGAGTGCGGCGTCGGCCCGCTGGTCTGCGGGGCCGCCCTCGTGGTAGGCCGCTGTTCCGAACGACTCGACCGTGATCTGGCCGCCGGCACCCGCTTGAGCGACGAGTTGCCGAGCGACCGACGCCGCCATCGGCGAGCGACAGATGTTGCCGAGACAGACCATTGCGACGCGCATCGGACGATTCTCGCCGATCACCGGAGCGCCTCGCGCCGCTCTACGAGGCTCAGCGGATCACTCCCAGTGCGGCGAGCAGGGCGAGTGCCGTGGCGTTGAACAGCGAGTGGGCCGCCATGGACGCCCCGAGGCGCCCGGACAACAGGCGAGTCACGCCGAGGACCACACCGGCCGCGCCGACGCTGAGGGCGAGCAGCAGGCCGCCGACGCCCGGGTCGTTGGAGATGTGCGCGGCGCCGAAGACGACCGCGGTGACGGGGATCGCCATCCAGGGGCCGAAGCGGGCGACGAGCTGTCCCTGCAGCAGTCCCCGAAAGAAGAGCTCCTCGAAGAACGGCGCTCCGATGCAGGTGATCACGATCAGCACCGTCCAGCCGCCGGCCCCGAGGGTGCGCGCCGAGTACAGGACGCGGTCGGGGTTCGTCGAGATCCGATGGAACAACAGGATCGGGATCAGGGCCGCCGCGGCGACGCAACGGCCGACCAGTGCCCCGACCGCCCCGAGCCCGAGGTCTCGCCAGCGCAAGGTCAGCCCGAAGTCCGTGCGCATGTCCCCGGCGCCAAAGCGCCGGCTGGCGAGGACACAGGTCGAGAACAGCCCGCTCCACAGGCCCACCTCGGAGAAGACGAGCTCGACCGGCAGACCACCCGGCTTTTTGAGCAGGTGGAACACGACCACCGCGAGCAGGGATTCGGCGAACGCGACCGCGAGCCCGAGGAGGGTGAACAGGAGCGAGCCGGGCGTCGCGGCCCAGGTGCCGTCGCAGGTCGGCCCTTCTTCTCTCGACCGGCGGTCGGCGGCAACGACTGGCAGGCAAACCGGCTGGCGCAGCGCGACAGCCGGGTGAGAGTGGTCGGTCCAGGTCACTCCGTCCAAATAGCGAAAGGCCGTGAGCGCGAACGGGTCCCGGTACCAGGCGGGAGGACGAGGGGTTCGGTTCGGGTCCACGTCCCTTGGCGCTTCTCCCTGGTAGGTGCCACAGCGCGCGCAGTAGTAGGCGTTCGCCGGGGCAAGGCCGCCTCCGCAGCGTCTGCAGCGCGTGCCGGTCGCCACCGTTACCTCATCCGCACCATGACCGACCGGGCGGCCTTGTCGGCGAGCGTCTGGCGCTTGGCGTCCCACAGCGGGAACAAGTCGTTGACGACCCCAGGGATGACGAAGCACGCGTAGAGGAGCGTGCGGACGAACCAGCGGAGCAGACCACGCCAGAATCCGATCGGTGCTCCGGTGCGGGCGTCGCGTACCGCGATCCCCGGGGCGCGGTTCCCCGGGGTCTGGCCGCGGCCGGTCCCGTTGAGGATCGAGAAGTAGAGGGCGGACACCAGGATCGAAACGCCGTAGCTCAGGGCCACCACGGCTCCAGAGGTATGGGTCACGGTCACGAGCGAGCCCCCGACAACCTCCCGCACTTTGTGGCCGTAGACAGCGGCGAGCACGCCGGACAAGACTCCGAGGGGAATGCCGATGATCAGCCCGTCGAGCACGAATGCGCCAACGCGCTGCCACCACCCGGCGAGCGGCGCTCCGAAAGAAGCGGTGGGTTGGTTCGACCCATCTGCCTGGGCCTGCCAGGACGCGTTCGTTGGAGAGGACCAGGCCGAATCACCCGACCATCCCGTACCGGGGTCGCCGAGCGGCGGGGCCGTCGGCAGGCCGCTCGACGCACCGGCACCCGGTGCGACCGGAGCCGGCCAGTCGGCGTAGCGGCCGCGCGGTGACTCAGGACTACCGGAGCTTTGTGCAGCCAGGGGATCTGTCGTAGTCGGCGAGCTCACCGCTCCGCCACAAGCTGGGCAGAAGCGATCATTGTCTGCCAGCGTTGTGCCGCAGGTCGTGCAGAAGCTCGGCATGGGCTCTCCGTGGGTAGGCGGGACTCGACGGCCGGAGGATACCGGCCGGGCCGGTGAGATTGGAATCTTTCTCGCAGCGGTTACTGACGGAATTCACACTTGGTTCCCAGCTCGTTGCCAGCGTGCGGACCGAAGCTGGCTGAGCGGCCGACGGGCGCCGGAGGCTCTGCGGGAAACCCGCTCCGGCGCTCGCCTGGCCGTCAAAGCGGTGCTCTGGCTATCGCGCTCGCAGTGAGAAAAGCTGCGGCCCCTTCCGCTCGATCGGGTCTGCGGCAGCAGGCACGTCCGTGCGCGAACTCACCTCCTTGCGTGCGGGCCGCGCGTTCCTCACACGGAGCTGTCTGCCCATTCCTGCCTCCTGTATGCCGGCCACCGAAGATTGATCGAGATAGCTCCACGCAGGCGACGTAGTGTCTGCCCCCGGCCCGGACCACCGCCGAGTCGTTCAGGCCATTTGGCGATTCCACGCACGAGGTTGCGCCTCCGAGCGCCAGAGCATGGGCAAAAGTCTCGCCGCCTACCGAAGAGCGACGGCTTGTCCTCGAAGGCGAGGGCGCAGGCCGCGCGCAGCCGCAGTGGGTGCGCACTCCTCGCAGGTCCCGACGCGTCCGGCGATCCTGGTCAACGCCGCCCGAGACGACGGCCTGCTCTGCTGCCTGAGGTGTCGCTGAGATAGTGTGCGTTGGCCTCATTTCCGGTCAACCGATTCGGCGCGAGGAACTGAACTTCGATGACGGGGAGCCGCCGACCGGCGTTCAGCTTCACCGGGGCGGCAGGACGTGCTGGCCGCCGGCTGTCGCTCGCCCAGGCAGTGGCGGGTACCTCGGCCCTCGCGATGGCCGTCGTCGGTCTCGGATGGCTCGGGCTCTCCGGATCACCGAACGTGGCTGCACGCCCGAGCCTGTTCTCTGGCTCGCTGGTGCTTGCCGACGATCGCCCACCAGTCGTCGTCGACTTGGCCACTGGCCTCGGGACCATTCGCCTGGCGGGAGTGTTCTCCGACGTCGGGGCGGCCTCTTACGGACAGGTTCAACCTGTCGCCGTCGAGGGGGGCACCTTCCTCGTGAACACCACGTCGGGGACGTTCAATTACCTCGACAGCGACGACCTCGTGGTGAAGTCGAGCGGCGGAGGGGTGGCCCTTGGCTCCTTCCCCGGCTCGAGTCTGGCCCATGGTTTCGCGGATGGCGCCCAGGCGTTCGTGGTCCGCTACGGCGCCACCCGGTCGACCATCTCGCTCGTCGACCGCACCACCGTGCTCGAGGGAGCCACGACCGGACGTCACAAGACGCCGGTGGTGCTCGACGGCTTCGCCGCCACCTCGTCGCCGGTGCGGCGCCAGGTGGGATCGGTGGCGGTCGCCCGCGGGGAGCTTTGGGCGCTCGAGGGGTCACCCGGCGCCTCCCCCTTGCTCGTCGAGTACCGGCCGCCCCGCGCGGGCGGGGGACTCATCGAGCGAAGTCACGGCCGGGTCAATCGGCTGGCGGCGCTCGAGGCGTTCGGCTCGACGTCTCCTTCGACGACCCCGCAACGTTCGGTGGCCGTTGCCACCCCGAGCGCCCTCGAGCTGTTCACGGGCTCGGGGCGACAGGCCACCGAGCGTGGCCTTTCGATTTCGGGAATGGGCGCGGTGAGCCAGATCCTTCCGGTGAGCTCGGCCGGTGGGAGCGCCTGGTTCCTGTATCAAACCCCCACCGCCTGGTACGTGGTCGGGGCTGAAGGGAGCGGCCACCTCGTCGGTACCACCCGGATCGATCCCACGGCGCTCTCGGCCGGGACTGCGCTCGTCGAGCCGGCCGTCGGGGGCACGCGCCTGTACACGGTCGGCGCGTCGGGGACGGCGAGCGGCCGCCTGCTTGTCGTCGACCCACGCTCGGGCGCGCTGTCCGCGGTCCCGGGCGTGGCGAGCTACCCGGTCAAGTCGCGCATCGAGCGCCCGGCCTACCCCGCGACGATCGTCTCGGCCGCCGGCCCCCGGGTGGTGTTCGACAACCCCGGGGCCCTGCTCGCCGTGGTGGTCTTCACCGACGGCTCACACGCGCCGACCGTGGTCGACGCGAGCACTCTCGCCGCCGTGGATCCTGCGGCGCCCCCGGGTGCGCTCGCCAGCCTGACCCGGGCGGGGCACACGCCGTCGCACCCGGACCGCCAACCCGTCAAGAACACGACGCCCGCGCAGAGCCATCCCGCGCCGCTGCAGCGTCAGCTGCCCGTCCAGCAGGTCAACGAGCAGCTGAACTGCTCGAAGACCAACGAGGTCCCGCACGCGCCGCAGCTGGCCCCGGCCATTCCCTCGCCCCGCACGCTCGCAATCTCCTGGACCTATCCATTGCTTGACAGCCAGGACTGCGAGCCCTCCTCCTACCTCGTGAGCGTCACTCCCGTCGGAAGCGGACCGGCCCCCTCGTCGTCCACCGTGGAGGTGGTCGGCCAGACCTCGGTCGTGTTCGGGGGCCTTGTGCCCTCGACGAGCTACCGCGTCGTCGTGCGGGCTCTCCTCGCCAAGCAGTCGACGCCGTCAGCCCCCGAGCTCGCCACGACCTCGGCGACTGGCCCCGGCGCCCCCGTGGCGGTGCGGACCACCTTCGTGGCCGGAAGCGGCTGGCGCGTCAGCTGGCGCCCCTGCTCGGGGCCGCTGTGCCAGGTTCGGCCGGCGACCTGGACGGTGACCGGGGCAATTTTCGGTGGAGGGTTCGTGTCGAGCCCAGCGAGCCTGATCGTGCCCGCCTCGGCGAGCTCGGCGCTGGTGCCCATCAGCTC
>JAODBN010000374.1 GCA_025463965.1 Acidimicrobiaceae bacterium | reverse complement strand
ACCGCCACGGCGACCTTCTGGCTGATCAGCGGGAACTACACCGGCGCTGCGTTCTCCAGGGAAAAGACGTCGCAGGGCTCCGGCTCATCCTCTGCCGGGCGCGCCTGTGACCGAGTAAAGGCTTTGGGCGATGTGTGCAACCTCCGCGAGACCCGCGCTATTCCCGTTCATGGCGCTCGTCGCGAAAAGTTCAGGCTCCCTCGCCCGGGGCGCACTGCGCGGTGAGCGCAGTTACGAGCTCGCTCTCGGGAACCCGGCTGCTCTCCGAAAGCGTCGTCTGAAGCGCTTGCCAGCTGCCGTCCTGGCTGCCGGCGAGGGCCGCCGGCCTCAGCGCTTTGCGCAGCCAGGTGAGCGCCTGGAGGCGCTCGGCGTCGGCCGCGGGGGTCTGTCCCGCGCGCTCAGCCGCCCGGTAGAGCGTCAGGGAGCGGTGAACGTCCTTGCACGCCTGTTGACCGAGAGCCCCGGCCCCCGAGCTGCACGCAGCGAGGACCGACCCGCCGAGTCCTGCGGCGAGCAGCGCGCCCGCCAGGGCGCCCGGCTTGCCACGGCGCTTCCGTCGCCCGAGCACCGGCCTATTCGCCGAGCCAGCCCGGCGCCGCGTCCAAGAGGAAGCGGCTGACTGCGAGGGAGAGGTCGAAGGTCTCGCAGAGCAGTTCCTCGCCAGCGAGCACCCGCGCCAGGGACACCTGCTGCTTGGCGACGATCGTCAGTCTGCGGACGGGGGGATCGGTCACCGAGCCGAAGGAGTCGGTGGCGGAGATCTCGAGCGGCAGCTCCACCCCTCCGACCCCGGCGAGATCGATGGCCAGACGCAGCAGGTCCGGCGCGTTCGGCAACGGGGGGACGCCCCAGGTGAAGTTGAGCGGGAACGACCACTTGTCGGCCGGCTCCACGTCCTCGGGGAGCGCCACGACCGCGTCTTCGAAGTCGAGCAGGACTCGGGGGTCCACCTCGAGCGCCAGATGCAGGTCGATCGGGCCGCCGCAGCCCTCCTCGGGGTGCAGGTCGACCTCCCAGAACTGGCGCAGCGAGTATGTCTCGACGAAGTGCCGTTCGTCGTGCACGTGAAACCCGTGCTCGACCGCATGGTCTTTGAGGTCGGCCACGTACCCGGCCACGTCGATGACGGCCATTTCGCCGCGAGTGTAGGCCGGGCTCAGGCCACTGCCCGCCCGGGTCGCTCCAGACGGCGTGAGGCGCCCCCGGGTCCGCCGCGGGTAGCGTCAGGGCGCGTGGGTCGTGACGAGCTGCTCGAGGTCGCCAACGCGGTCTGTGACGCGGTGGCCGAGGCGCTTGCGGACCTCCACGACTGGGGTCTTGCGGGCACCCGCCCGGGTCAGTACCGCTCCGACCTCGCCGCCGACTCCGCAGCCGTCGCGGTGCTCGAGGGCGCCGGCCTCGGGGTCCTGAGCGAGGAGTCGGGACTCCACAGCCCGGACCGGGAGCTGCTCGCGGTGCTCGATCCGCTGGACGGGTCCACGAACGCCTCGCGTCGCTTGCCCTGGTACGCGACGAGCTGCTGCGTGCTCGACGCCGAAGGGCCGCTCGCCGCCGTCGTGCGCAACCAGGCCACCGGGACCAACTACGAGGCGGTGCGGGGAGGCGGTGCCCGGCGAGACGGCGAAGCGATCCGCCCCTCGGAGGTCACCGAGGTGGGTCGGGCGGTGGTTGGCCTGTCGGGCTACCCGCCACGTCATCTCGGCTGGCGCCAGTACCGGGCCCTCGGCGCGGTGGCGCTCGATCTGTGCGCCGTCGCGGACGGGAGCCTGGACGGCTACGTCGACTGCGGGACGCGAGCACACGGGGCATGGGACTACCTCGGCGGCTTGCTCGTCTGCCAGGAGGCGGGTGCGTCGGTGGCCGACGCCAACGGTGAGGGCCTGGTTGTACGCACCCACGGAGAGCGCCGCTCTCCGGTTGCTGGCGGGACGACGCAACTGCAGGAGGCCCTCGTCGAGGCCAGGCGCTTCGCGCTCGCCACAAGTGGCTAGCCTCGCCGGAGTGTCCGAAGACCAGGCGCCGGCGAGCGAGGTGGCCCCGGTCGCCGGTCCCTTCGCCGCCCTGCTCGCGCTCCAGGACCAGGACCTACACGCCTCCCAGCTCCGCTACCGCCTCGCCCACCTTCCAGAGCGAGCCGAGCTGGTCGACGCCGAGACGCGCCTCGCCGCCCACGACGCCGCCGCCGCCGAGCTGTCGCGCCGTCTTGGGGAGCTCGTGACCCGCCGTGACGGGCTCGAGCTCGAGGCCGAGCAGCTGACCGGGCGGATCCACCAGATCGAGCAACGGGTCGCCTCCGGCGGGGCAGCGTCCTACCGGGACCAGGAGGCGATGGCGGGAGAGGTCGCCACCTTGGGCCGCCGACGCGGCGTGCTCGAGGACGAGGAGCTCGAGCTCATGGAGGCGATCGAGCCCCTCGAGTCCGAGCTTGCCCAGGCCGCCGAGCAGCGGCAACCCCTTGCCGCCGCCCTCGAGGTCGCCACCGAGCGCCTGGCGGCGGCCAAGGCAGCGGGGGAGGCGGCTCTCACCGAGGTCGAAGCCGGACGTGCCGAGCTCGTCGCGGCGGTCGCTCCGGCCCTCCTGGCGGAGTATCAGCGGCTCGCCCCCCGCCTCGACGGCGTCGCGGTCGCCCGGTTGGTTCGGGGCGCGTGTGACGGCTGTCATCTGCTCCAACCGGCGACCGAGCTCGACCGGATGCGCCACGCCCCCTCGGGGAGCATCTTCCACTGTGACCAATGCGGGCGCATCCTCGTCCCGGCGGCCCGGGAGCCGACGGCCTCCTGAGGGAACCGGGCCGGCGGCGTCAGCCGTGGGTGACTCGGTCTTCCTCTTCTAAGGCGGCGTGCGCGTCGAGCGCAGCGCGCAGCGCGTCGAGGTCCAGCGACTCGGCGGCGGCAATGGCAGCGCCGTCGCACTCCAACAGCTTGGAGAGGAGCGGCGCGGCGGCCTCGACATCGACAGGCGTGCGTCGGCCCACCGGGGTGGCCAAGCGGCGGTGCGTCTGCTCGAGGGACGGGCTTTCGGCAAGGGCCGCGAACGACGCGTGCACTCCGAGGTGCAGCTCGATCGCCTCGCGGTGGCCGGCCGCCAGCGCGGCCGAGGCGGCTTCGACGGCGCGGCGTAAGCCATCCCAGTCGGTGTCGGCGCTGCCCGCTGAACCAGCGAGCGCGCCGAGCTCGAGGGCATGGCGGGCCCGGCCTCGATCGGCGTCGTGGCCAGTCGGATCCGCTGCCACCCAGCCGGAGTCGGGATCCCGGCGCAGCAGGTGCTCGCTGGCGAGCTCCCGAAGCGCGTGGTCCAAGGCGGTGGATGACGCGCCCAGCGTCTGCTGGAGGGTGGAGAGATCGAGGGGGCGTCCCTCTTGCAGCACGCCGGCCAGCAGGGCGTCTCGCAGGCGCTCTCTCACCGTCACGTCCTCGTCGAGCGTGAAGTGGCCGAAAACGCCCCGGTAGTAGGCGAGCGGGCGCCCCGGGCGCGTCTCGGCGGAGCTCACCTCCGACACGAACAGGTAGTGGGTGCCGCCGTCAACGACCTCGCGTACCCGGCACGTGAGGTGCGCCAGGGCGTCGGCGAGCAGCGGCTGGCCCGAGGGATCCTCGACGAGGGCAACACCGCTGAACTTCTCTTCCGAGGGTTTGTTGAGAGCGAAGTTCTCGGCCAGGTCCGCCTGGCCCTCTTCCAGGATGTTGACGGCGAACACCTTCGCCCGGGCGATCGCCTGCCCGGTGCTCGAACGCTTGTTGAGGCAGCAGATCAAGGTCGGCGGATCGATGGAGAGCGAGGTCACCGAGGAGGCGGTCATCCCCTGTCGCTCTTCGCCCTCGGCCATCGTCACCACCGTCACCCCGCCGGCGAGGTGCCCGATGACGTGTCGGAAGCGGGCGCTCTCGACGACCGCCCCGTGCTCGGACGCAGCGACGGCTCCTGCGCTTTGTGGCTCTGCTGGGCCCCCCATGGCACCACCTCCTTCCTCAGCGTAGGGATCTTGGGGGTCCCGGCGATTTGCCTGATGTCTCCCCGCTGGCGAACGGTGAGCGGGCAGATCAGTCGTTTGGGTACTCGTAGATCACGCGGCCGCCCACGAGCGAGAACTCGGTCTGCCAGTAGAAGCCCTCGAGGAACGAGCGCACCGGCAGGCGGTAGAGCGGCGAGGTGGCGTTCGGACGGATGTCGGCAGTGCTCGGTCCGCTCCAGCAGCCCGGGACCTCGACGTCGGTGAGGTCGCGGGCAGTCAGCTGGCGGAGCGCCGTGCGCCCGTCGATCTCGTGGATGATCTTCAAGTTGATGTTCGTGACGAGGTCGATGCGCGCCCGCAACTCCTCGAGCGAGCTCACCCGAGCCTTGTATGGCAGCGTCCCGGTGAAGATCTCGATGCCGTTGTTCTCCACCGTCCCGACGATCAGGTCGCCGCGGTGTTCGAGACGGATCTGGCCGATCCGCTTTGGCTGGCCATGGAACTCGCGGCCCCCAGCCATGGCCCGATCGCTCGACACCCAGAAGTAGGGGGAGTACGAGCCGACCACCGGGTTCTCCCCACCGAGTCGAGCGCCGAGCATCACGTTGGCCTCGTAGGTGTCGCGCCCGAGGCCGGCGACGTCTCCCCACCGGGCGACCTGCACCCTGACGACGTCGTTGGTCGGCTCGAGCGGCGCGGGCAGAAGCGCCCGGATCGCCTCCGGGTCGCTGCGATACTGGACCGTCAGAACCTCGCCGTCGCGGAACCTCCCCGGGGGCGGTCCGCTCAGTGGCGCGTCGAGTGGCGTGCTGAACGCCTGCTCCGGCGAAGGTACCGAGTGCGATTCCATCCACATGATTCGCGCCCCCCGAGCGCCCGGCCTCTGTGACCGAGGCAGGACGCTACCTTGTCGGTCCCCAGGGGTCTTCCAGTGCCTTACGTTTCGCTCGGCCGAGAGACGGGAAACAGAAGATGCCGACCCGCGAGGGTGCTCGTGGCTTCGCGGTCGGTGAGAGCGATCGGGTAGCGCCAGTTGGCAGGAGGAGGGCGAGTGCACCGCATCCAGGGGACGGTCCTTGGCGCAGCCTTGCTTTTCGGAGCGCTCGCCGTGCCCGCGACTGTCGGTGCGCAAGCTGCTCGTTCCGCCGGTGTTCGGACCAGCGCGTTCAACGTGCCGAGTGCTCGCCAGTCGTCTGCTCACAAGCCGTGCCGTCCCCAGCGAAGGCAGAAATCGGTGCAGAGCGCCGGGACTAGCGCCGGCGCGGTGTGCGACCCGAAGCCGATTCGCGTGAACCTCACCTGGCCGACCGGGCTCGGCACCCTCAGCGTCCAGACCAGCTCCGACTGAATGACGCGTCCGCCGAGGGCGCGTTCTCAAGCACTTTGAGTGGTGGCGGCGAGTCGGCGTGTAGGCGGGATTCTGTGCTCGAGCGAGAGCCCGAGCGGTGGCCATCCATCTATGCGGCCTACCTGGGGACATTGGGCGGGCAGCCCGTCCCGCGTCTGGCCTTGCTCCAAGTGGGGCTTGCAGAGCCGACCGGGTCACCCCGGCCGCTGGTGCGCTCTTACCGCACCGTTTCACCCTTGCCTGTGCCCGGTCACCCGGGCCATCGGCGGTCTGCTCTCTGTTGCGCTTTCCTGCGGGTCACCCCGACTGGCCGTTAGCCAGCACCCTGCCCTGTGGAGTCCCGACCTTCCTCGATCGAGGGGGACGAACCCCATCGACCGCAGCCACCCAGCCGACTCGCCGCCATCTCCATTCTCGCGCGCGTTGCCGCCAAGGTCTTCCAATCACGGTGGTCGACCTACCCCGCAGGTAGCCTGCGGTCATGAGTGCGACGGGAGCCTCTGAAGAGCTCCGGCTCTTTGAGGTGTCGGAGCCGCCCCCCGGCGACGGCATGGCCGGGCGCCAGGCTCGGCGCAAGCCGAGGGCGCTTGCCGCCGAGGAGGCAGCGGAGGCCCTGCGGCGCCGGGTTGAAGAGGTGAGTGCCATCGCGCACTCGAGCGCCCCACCGGGAAGTCGCCGGACTAGGCGAGAAGATGGTCCGGAGCGCGACGCGGAGGAGCACGGCGCGGAGGAGCACGGCGCCGCAGCGGCCACCTCGTCGGTCGCCCCCGAAATCCTCGATGGACAAAGGGACCGGAGCGAGCGGGGCGGTGAGCGCGAGTCTGGCGTCGAAAGCGCTGCGGCCCAGGCTGCCCGGACCGCGCACGCCCCCGGGGAGCGGACGCAGCTCGAGGGGCGAACCGAGTCGACGCCATGGTCGGGGGAGCCGGCATGGGACGACTTCGAAGTCGAGGGCGACGACGATGCCCCGGTCGAGGCAGAGGAGTCGCTCACCGTCGCTGCGTTCTACGACCGGGTCCGCTCGGCCCTGAACCGGGCGTTTCCCACCGAGGTGTGGGTGACGGGCGAGATCCGCGGACTGCGCGAATCGCGCGGTCATCGCTACCTCGAGCTCGCCGACCACGGCGCGCCGACGACGGGTCGTGGCGGCGGCCAGCAGCTCGAGGTGGTGTGCTGGGCTCGGGAGTGGCCGCCGGTCGCGGCGGCGCTTGCCGAAGCCGGGGTCGACCTCGAGGTCGGCCGGGTCGTGCGGGTACGGGGCCGTGTATCGGTCTGGGAGGGAGGAGCCAAGCTCCGCTTCACGCTCACGGCGGTCGACGTCGAGGCTCTCCTCGGTGGGATCGCCGCGGCTCGCCGGCGGCTGCTCCAGGCGCTCGCCGCCGAAGACCTGCTGGAGGCGAACCACCGGCTTCCCCTGCCGCTCGTCCCACTTCGGGTGGGCGTCGTGACGAGCCCCGGCTCGGAGGCCCATCGTGATTTCGTCGGCCAGCTGGAGCGGAGCGGCTTTGCCTTCGAGGTGCATCTCGAGCCGTCACTGGTCCAGGGGCCCGAGGCGCCCTATCAAGTCGCCGCCGCGCTGCGCCGCATGGCCGGCTTCGGGCCCGATCTCGCGGTTGTCGTGAGGGGCGGGGGAGCGCGCGGAGACCTCGCGGCATTCGACAGCGAAGAGGTTGCCCGAGCGATCGCCACCGCTTTGTTCCCGGTCTGGACCGGTATCGGACATACCGGAGACCGCTCGGTCGCCGACGAGGTGGCGAACCGGGCGTGCATCACTCCGACCGCCTGTGGCGAGGCGGTCGTGGGGCTGGTCTGCGACTACACCGACGCGATCGCAGTCCGCGTCGCCGCTCTCGGTCGCGTGGCTCGCGCCCGGCTCGAGAGCGCCGAGCACCTCCTCGAGTCCCGTCGCGCCTCCATGGCCCGCGGCGCTCGCCATCAGTTGGATCGACGAGCAGACGGGCTGCGCGGCACGGGGTTGGCGCTTGGACGAGCGGTCGGCACCGAGCTCGGCCGCGAACGTGCCCGGCTCGGATGGTCACAGCAGGCAGCGTCGGCTGGGGCGCACCGGCTGCTCGAGCGCGAAGAGCGCGAACACCACCGTTGCAGGCAGGTCCTGCGTGCCTACGACCCGGGGCGACAGCTCGAGCGGGGAT
>JAODBN010000370.1 GCA_025463965.1 Acidimicrobiaceae bacterium | reverse complement strand
GTTCCTCGTGGTAGTGGCCGCCGTCTACTTCTTGTTCATCGCCCCCCAGCGACGCAAGATGCGCGCTCAGGCGAACCAGCAGCCCCAGTTCGAGGTCGGCGACGAGGTCGTCACCAAGGGGGGCCTCTACGGCCGCATCGAAGGCTTCGACGGCGACCGCGTTCAGGTCGAGATCGCCCCTGGGACCACCGTCGAGATGCTCCAGGCCTCGATCGCCCGGCGGATCGACGCGGTGGGCTTGGAGCCCGACGCGGACGAAGAGGACGCCGAGGACGAGGCGGATGGCGAGCAGGACGAGCACGACGAGCACGAGGTCAACAACCGCTGGGAGCCCCCGAGCGGCGACACCGAGGTGCCCTCGCCGCCGGTCTCGGCCAAGGCGCGCCGGAACGGCTCTGATGCAGCGGCACCGAGCCCCGCGGACGAAGAACCTCCGGTGGAGGGCCATCCCCGGTGACCCGCCGGTTGGTCGCAAGCGTCGTACTCACCTGCGTCGCTTGCTTTGGAATGCTCGGCTTGGCAGTCGGGCTCAACTGGTCGCCGAAACTCGGGCTAGACCTGCAGGGAGGACTCTCGGTCGTCTTCCAGCCGGCCCGCCACGTCGACAATTCCACCCTGCAAGAGGTCGCGACGATCATGTCGCTGCGGGTCAACGGGCTCGGGGTGTCGGGCTCGACGATCCAGACCCAGGGCGGCAACATCGTGGTCCAGGTGCCCGGGGTCAAGCAGGCCGCCTCGGTGCTGAAGACCATCGGGACGACGGCCGAGCTCTACTTCCGGCCGGTCCTTGGGGGCGCGCCGGCGTACACCGGTAAGACGGGCGTTGCGTACAAGGTGCCGCCGAGCCCGACGGGCCCCTACGTCTACTCCTCGTCGTACTTCAACCCGAGCACCGGGACGTACTCGCCACCGGCCACCTACGCACAGGACCCGGCCTACGCCTCGTACCCCTCCACGCCGGCGAGCGCGGACTCGACCTATCGAAACCGCAACGTCATCTTCTCCGCGGGCAGCCCGACCTCGGCGTTCGCTCCCCGCTACGTGCTGGGACCGGTACAGGCGACCGGGACCATCATCAAGTCCGCGTTCCCGGCGCTGCAGACCAACGGGCAGTGGGTCGTGAACTTCAACCTCACGTCGAAGGGCTCGGCGATCTTCAACAAGATCGCCGCGGCCAACTACCAAAAGCTGCTCGCCAACGACCTTGACGGCCAGATCGTCTCGGCACCGTCGATCAACCAGTCCTCGTTCAACGGCGCGGTGCAGATCAGTGGGAACTTCAACTCCCAAAGCGCGTCGCTGCTCGCCAACCAGCTGACCTACGGCGCCCTCCCCGTGCAGCTGCGCCAGCTGGACGTCCAGACGGTCTCGCCCTCGCTCGGCAAGAGCTCGCTACGCGCCGGCCTGTTCGCCGGGTTGCTGGGCCTGTTGCTCGTGATGATCTACACGATCATCTACTACCGCGCCCTTGGGATCGTGGTCGTGCTGGGGTTGGTGACCACAGCGGCCTTCCTCTACGGGTTCATCTCGCTGCTCGGCGTGTCCTCTCTCGGGCTGACCCTTGACCTGTCGGGCGTCACCGGCCTCATCGTCTCCGTCGGAATCACCGTGGACTCCTACGTCGTCTACTTCGAACGTCTGAAAGACGAGGTGCGCGCCGGTCGCTCCGTGCGGGCTTCAGTCGACCGCGGCTTCAAGAGCGCGTACCGAACGATCCTGTCGGCCGACGCCGTCTCCTTCATCGGTGCGCTCATCTTGTGGCTGCTGTCGATCGGCAACGTCAAGGGATTCGCCTTCCAGCTGGGCCTGTCCACCCTCGTCGACGTGGTCACCGCCTACACCTTCACCCGTCCGCTCGTGATCCTGCTCGGACGGAGTCGCATGTTCACCGAGGCGCGCCACCTCGGGGTCGCCCGCGGCCTTGCCAGGACCACGCCGGGAGCAGCGCCGGGAGCAGCAGCGTGAGCCCCGAGCGCATCCGCCCCGGCTCCGCGCGCACTCAGCGCCCGCCGGAGGCCCCCGACGGCTCGTCAGGCGAGGCCGCCTCGCCGGACGAGGCAGTGGCGTCGGAGCCCGAGAGCCCGCGCCAAGCGAGGCCCGTCGAGGAACGAGCAGCTCGGGACCGGACCGTCCGTACCCGGGGGGCCCGCAACCGCGCGGCAGAGGTTCCGGCCGCTGACGAAGGCGAACCTGGAGAGGCACCGGGCGACCCGTCGTGGATGCCCGAGCCCTCCGCGGGCGAGGCGGAGCTCGCCGCGGTCGCTTTCGAAGAGGCCGAGGAGCAGCACGCCGGCGTGTCGCCGAACGAACTGGTGCTCGAGCCCGCCCCCGGTGATCCCACCGAGGAGCAGGTCGCCCGCCGCTCCGGTCGCTCACGGTCTCGAGCGACCGTTCCCTCGCCGCTTGAGGAGAACGGGACCGGCGAGCAGACAGACGAGGACGAGGACCTCGTGGTGCTGGCCGCACGGGCATCGGACCCGCACATGTCGTGGTACCGGCGCGTCTACTACGGCCGCACGCATATCGACTTCGTCGGCAGACGCCGGTTGTGGTTCGGGATCTCGCTCGCCCTGATTCTCGCGGGTGCCATCTCGCTCGGCGTGCGCGGGCTCAACCTCGGGATCGAGTTCTCCGGCGGAACCTCCTGGACGTTCCCCGCGCAGGTCCGCGGCGCCCCTAACCAGACCGCCGCGGTGAACGCCACCCGGACCGCGATCACCCGATATGGACTCGGTGGCGCCACGATCACGGTGCTCGGCGTCGGCAACAACGCCACTATCCAGGTTCAGGCGAAGCTCGCCTCCAACGGAGGCGCTGCCGCCAGCACGCGCCTCGAGAACGAGGTCTCCTCGGCACTCGCGAAGCTCGACGGCATCTCCGCGAACCAGGTGAGCGTCGAGTCGGTCGGACCGTCGTGGGGGAGCAGCATCACCAACAAGGCGATCGAAGCCCTGATCGTGTTCCTCGTCTTCATCGCCTTGTACATCTCGATCTTCTTCGAATGGCGCATGGCCTTCGCGGCGATCATCGCAGTCGCCCACGACGTGATGGTGACCGTGGGCATCTACTCGCTGGCCGGCCTCGTGGTCACCCCGGACACGGTGGTGGCGTTCCTTACCATCCTCGGCTACTCCCTCTACGACACGATCGTCGTGTTCGATCGGGTGCGGGACAACATTCGCCACCTGGGGACGAGCAACAAATTGACGATCTCGGACATCGTCAACCTCTCGATGAACCAGACGCTCGCCCGCTCCATCAACACCTCACTCGTGGCGATCCTGCCGATCCTCGCCGTGCTCGTCCTCGGCGCTGAGATCCTGGGAGCGACAACACTCCAGTACTTCGGATTTGCCCTACTCATCGGGCTCACCAGCGGTGCCTACTCCTCGATCTTCATCGCCTCTCCGATCGTCGCCATGCTGAAAGAGCGCGAGCCGCGCTGGTCGGCCGTGCGCGAGCGCCTGGCGCAACGCGGCGGCGCACGCTTGTTGCTGAGCCCGGCCGACATCGCTGCGGGCATCCTCACCAGCGAGGGGACGCTCCAGCGGCCGACCCGGGAGCGCCAGCGCCCG
>JAODBN010000365.1 GCA_025463965.1 Acidimicrobiaceae bacterium | reverse complement strand
ATCTTCATGTCCATCATGGACACGACGATCGTGAACGTCGCGCTACCGACCATCGGCCGGAGCTTCGGGGTCTCGACCACCTCGGTCAGCTCGGTCTCGATCGCGTTCCTCGTGAGTCTGGCGGTGTTCATTCCCGCCTCGGGCTGGCTCGGCGACCGCTTCGGCGGAAAGCGCGTCCTGCTGTCGGCGATCGTCCTGTTCACGGCGGCCTCGGCCCTGTGCGGGATCGCCTCGAACATGACCGAGCTCGTGCTGTTCCGGGTGCTGCAGGGAGTTGGCGGCGGGATGCTCGTCCCGGTCGGAATGGCGATGCTCTACCGGGTCTTTCCTCCGAGCGAGCGAGTGCGCGCCTCCGCCATGCTCACGATCGCCACTGCGCTCGCGCCGGCCGCCGGCCCGGTGCTCGGCGGGCTGCTCGTCGCGGACCTGTCGTGGCGGTGGGTCTTCTACGTGAACGTGCCGATCGGGGCGGCTGCCTTGGTCTTCGGGTTCGTCTTCTTGGAGCACTCCCCCGAGCGTCACCCCGGTCGCTTCGACCTGCCAGGCTTTCTTGTCTCCGGGGTCGGCCTCGGCCTGTTGATGTACGGCGTGTCCGAGGGGGCGACCCGGTCGTGGACCTCGCCCGACGTGCTCGTCAGCGCGACCGTGGGGGCGCTCCTTCTCGCCGCCCTCGTGCCCCTCGAGCTTCGGACCGAGACGCCGCTTCTCAACCTGCGTCTCTTGTCCAACGCGCTGTTCCGGACCGGCACGGTGATCATCTTGCTGATGAGCGCGTCGCTCCTCGGAATGCTCTACGTGATCACCCTCTTCTACCAAGACGGCCGCGGCATGTCCGCTCTCGGAGCCGGCCTGTCGACGTTCCCCGAGGCCATCGGGGTGCTGATCGGCTCCCAGGTGGCCGGTCGCGTCATCTACCCACGCCTCGGTCCCCGGCGCCACGCATTCATCGGAAGCGCCGGCATGGCCGTGTTCATCGGCCTGCTCGCCCTCGTCGGGGCGCACACCAGCCTGTGGGTGCCCCGCCTGCTGCTTTTCGGGATGGGACTGTTCCTCTCCCAGGTCTTCGTCCCCACCCAAGCTGCGTCTTTCGCCACGGTCTCCCAAAAGGACACCGGGCAGGCCTCCACGATGTTCAACGCCATGCGCCAGCTCGGCGGTGCGATCGGGGTGGCCCTGTTCACCTCGGTGGTGGTGGCGATCGGGGCGGTCCACGTCGTCGGAGGCCATCGGGCTCCCGACCTCACCGCCTACCACGCCGCGCTCCTCGTGGCCGCCGCGTTCGCGGCCGGCGCCGCGTTTGCCTCGCTGGCGATCCGCGACGAGCAGGCTCAGGCGACGATCGTGCGCCACCCGGCTCGCAGCGAGCGGGACGAGGCACCGGAGCTGTTGGCCCTACAGGACTGAGGCCGTTCGGCTCGCGGGCCGTGATGTCTTTTCCCGCCGGCGCTCCGGTTCACAGCCGAGCAAGCTGGGACGCGCGGCCGGGCGCTCTCAGGTCCGACGACGAGCTCTACAGCTCCCCGTGACGCTCCCACAGCCGGATCGCGCCCAGGATCCCCGCCACGTTGTCGACGATCACGTACGACGGATCCAAGTGGCCGACGAGGCGCCGCGCGTTGCCACCACCGATGTAGCAGGTGTCGAAGTTGACCAGGCTGTTGAAGTTGTCGAGCGCCTTCAGCACCCGCCGGCGCCACTTCTTCGGCCCCACCTTCGCGAGGGCCTCCACCCCGAGCTGCTCGTTGTAGGTCTCTCCCTGGCGGAAGGGGTGGTGAGCGAGCTCGAGGTGCGGAGCCAGCACGCCGTCGAGGAAGAGGGCGGTGCCCACCCCCGTGCCGAGGGTCACGACCATCTCGAGCCCGTTGCCCTTGACCACCGCGAGGCCCTGGAGGTCTGCGTCGTTGGCGATGCGGGTCGGCTTGCCGAGGGCCGCCTCGAGCTTCTCGGCGAGCGGGAACGACGTCCAGCCGTGAAGGAGCTCAGGAACCGTCTTGGTGCCCGGTCCGTGGGCGGTGATGAAGTGCGGTGCGGTGAGCACAACGCCGCGGCGCACCACTCCTGGGAATCCGACCGAGGCACGGTCAAAAGACGGAAGCGGCTTCACGAGCTCGACGATGGTGCGCACCATCTCGTCAGCGGCGAGCGGGTAGGTGGTCGCCACGCGCACCCGGTCGGCGACCATGCGGTCCGCCGCGTCGAGCACTGACGCCTTGATCCCCGTCCCGCCGACGTCCACCCCGAGCGTGAGCGGGCCGACCGGCTCACGTGACCAACCTGCCATTGGCGCGTGCACGGTGCTTGCGATGACCGGAGCGTCCTCGGGCCGTTTGGCGACCGGCTCGAGGGGACCGCCGTGACCCGGGCCGGGCGGCTCGTCGCTCGCGAGGTGGTCCCCGGTGTGCAGTTCGTCCTGCGAACCCTCGTTGCCCACCGAGTTCTCCTTCTCGTCCTCGCTCACGGCGCTCTCCTAAGGGAGCTCTACGGTCCCTCCCGGGCTGCCGGCAGCCGTCCCGCCAAAGGGCCGGTAGTGCTCGAGGAGCTCGACCAGGGTGCGGACGCCGAAACCGGTGCCGCCCTTGTGAAAGTAGCCTGCATCCTCCTCCGAGCGCGCCGGACCGGCGATGTCGAGGTGCACCCATGGGGTCGTTCGGACGAATTCCTGCAGGATGAGCGCAGCGGTGAGCGCCCCGGCTTGGCCCGGAACACCTTGGTTGTTGAGGTCCGCCACCTCTGAGTCGACCATGCGCCGGTAGGCCGTCGGCATCGGGAGCGGCCACACGGGCTCTCCCGCCTCGAGTGCCGAGCGCCGCACCGCCTCGATCAGACGGTCGTCGTTGCCGAAGAGGCCGGCCACCTGCCGACCGAGGGCTACGACGCATGCTCCGGTGAGCGTGGCCAGGTCCACGAGGGCGTCGGGGTTCTCCTCGACCGCCAAGGTGAGGGCGTCCGCGAGAACGAGGCGACCCTCCGCATCGGTGTTGAGGACCTCGATGGTCTTGCCG
Source organism: Acidimicrobiaceae bacterium (assembly GCA_025463965.1). Taxonomy (GTDB): domain Bacteria; phylum Actinomycetota; class Acidimicrobiia; order Acidimicrobiales; family Bog-793; genus JAODBN01. The sequence goes on along the minus strand of JAODBN010000365.1, from coordinate 8,024 downwards.
CTCCGGGTGCGGAGCACGTCGCCCGGCTTCACGGCCCGAGGCCCAGGCAGGTTCTCCGCGAGCGGACAGAACCCGACGACCGCGACCGGGATCGCCAGCCCTCGACAGGCCGCGAGCACCGCGAGCACCGCGGCGGCGCCGGACATGTCCGTCTTCATCGCGAGCATCGACGCCGCCGGCTTGAGGGAGAGCCCGCCGGAGTCAAAGGTGATGCCCTTGCCGACGAGGGCCACGGTGGGCACCTCGCCCGCCCCCTCGGGGTGGTAGGCGAGGCGGAGCAGACGGGGCGGCTGGGCGGAGCCGGAGGCGACGCCGAGAAGCGCGCCCAGCCCCTCTCGTCGGGCGTCCTCCTCGTCCCAGATCCGGACGTCGAGCCCCTCGGCGGCCGCGATCTCCGCCGCACGGTTGGCGAAGGTAACCGGGGGGAGATCTCCGGCCGGGGTGTTGACGAGGTCTCGGGTGAGCGCCACCGCCTCGGCGATGATCCGCCCCCGCTCGGCGCCTCGGCGGAGGGCCGTGCGTACGCCGGGGTCGTTGGCCACGAGAACCAGTCGCTCGATCCGGGCACGGCCCGGACCGCTCGACCCGGGCCCGTTGGACGCTGACCCAGCGGACTCGGAGGCGGTCGGCTGGGCATCGTTGGGCTCGTCGTCAAGGGACCCGGGCCTCGCCGGCGTGCGCCTTCCCGGGGGCTCGTAGCGATGCGCCGCCATGCCTGCGCCCTCGACGAGCGAGCGCGCCGCCAGCTCCGGTGGGGGTGCAGAGAGACCGACGACGGGGACCGCCACGACTCGGCATCCCGAGGCCTGTCGCGCCAACACGGCGCCCGCGCGGCGCAAGGCATCGCGGCCCGCTCGTTGGCGATCGCCGAGGCCGAGCAGCACCTCGAGGGTCCCGTCGGCTCGGGTGCTCACCGCCGCTTCCCCCAGCTTTCCGGAGAAGCCCCGTCGCCTCGCGGCCACGGCGTCGAGCGGCTCGCCGTCTGCTGGCTCGAGGTCCGCATAGACAAAGCGCGCGACCGCCTCCGCGTCGGACGGCGTGTCGGTGGCCACCTCTGGCTTCAGTCTCATCGCTCCTCGTCGGTCGGTGCAGGCTCGCGTCGCTGGACCCGGTGCTCGATCTCGACCGACCGGGCGAGCGCCCAGCACAGGTCCGACAGCCGGTTCAGGTACGAGACCACTTGCGAATCGGGCAGCTCCAGGCCGACGGCGAGGCGCTCGGCTCGCCGGACCACGGTTCGTGCCACGTCGAGGGCCGCCGAGCAGCGGCTCCCACCGGGAACAGCGAAGCCGCGCTCGAGGTCGATGTGCTCGAGCGCATGGTCGATCTCCTGCTCCAGGCGTGCAACCATCTCGGCGGTTACCGCCGTCTCGCCGGCGCGCAGGCCCTCCCGGTGGTTCGGTTCGGTGGCGACCTCCGCCATGAGAATCCACAAGTCGGTCTCGAGCGAGAGGATGAGCCGGTCGAGCGCGGTGTCCGGCTGGCATTCGGCGCGCGCCGCGCCGAGGAACGCCTGCGCCTCGTCGACGGTCCCGTTCGTCTCGATGGCGGGGTGGTCCTTTCGCACCCGGCCACCCGCGAGCAGCGCGGTGGTGCCGCGGTCCCCCGTCCGGGTGTAGATCTTCACGGGGCCCAAGCGACCAACGGGACCAGCATCTCGGCTGAGGTGAGCGAGCCGTGGCGCGCGACGAGTCGCAACTCGCCGGTGTCGCTCGGGTCGAAGAAGGCCACGGGGGCGAAGGGAATGAGCGCCACGTCCCCGAGGCGGGAGGCGAGCTCTGCGTCGGGGCGCCCGCCGTACCAGCCTTCGTCGAACAGCTCCTCGCGGTGCTTCACCCAGGCGACGTCCTCGTAGCGGGCGCGGCAGCGCTCGAGGACCTGCTCGTCGGTGCCCAAAGCGCAGTGCAGCCACCGGAAGCGCCCCTCGCCCGAAAGCAGCTCGACGTCCTTGGTGATCTCGGGGGGAAGCACGATCGGCTCCGAGCGCACCTCGACCTGGCCGTGGTCGGCGGTCACCACGAGGGCGCACCGCTCCGGCAGGTCCGACAGGATGTCGCTCACGAGCCGGTCCGCACTGGAAAGCTCCGCGGCGTAGTGCTCGCCGAGGCCGGCGTCGTGGGCGATCTTGTCGATCCCGTCGTAGTAGGCGTACACGAAGGGCTCGCCTGAGGCGACGAGCGAGTCGATCTCGACCCGGATCGAAGAGGGCATCCTCCAGCCGACGAGGTGGGTCCCTTGGAGATGGACCTCGGTGAAGCCGCTGCCGGAGAACTCGGCACGCGACACCACGGGTGGCTGGCGGCCGAGGAACGGCTCGAGGCGACGGAACTCGGCGGGAGGGACGAGGTTGCGGGCGTCCTTGCCGTGGACGGTCCAGCGCAGCACGTTCAGGAGCTCGCCGCCGACCCGCAGCCGGTAGCCAAGGACGCCGTGATCAGAGGGCACCGCCCCGGTCGAGATCGAGGTGAGCGCGGTAGCGGTGGTGGTCGGGGCGACGGAGGTGATCGGGCCGCCCTCCATCGAGGACAGGGCGGGCGCGTGCTCGGCGCGCGCGCTGAGCTGCTCCCAGCCGAGCCCGTCGAGCACGAGCAGCACGACCTGATCCGCCTCGGCCGCCGCAGTGGGCAACCAGCCGGGGAGCTTGCCCGCCTCTGCGAGCTCGTGTCGGCGGAGCAAGGTGGGCGCCACCTCGCTCAGGCAGGCACCCCCGTAATCGGGCAGCACCAGGCCATTCGGCCCGAACGCGGACCCTCTCGGATCGATCTCCTCGCTGAGCGTGCCGCGAAGGCCCCGATCCACGGGGGGAGCATACGACGGGGGCGCTCGTGCGCCGTACCATGGGTGCGTGAGGGTCTCGACCCGCGGGGACTACGCGAGCAGGGCACTTCTCTCGCTGGCCCTACGGGACGACGAGGGCGGTCCGACGTCGGTGCGCGACATCGCTGAGAGAACCGGGCTGCCCCAGCCCTATCTCGAGCAGATCCTGCTCGCCCTGAAAGGCGCTGGCCTCGTGCGCTCAAAGCGCGGGGTCGGAGGGGGCTACGTGCTCGCTCGCGAGCCGGAGGAGATCACGCTCGGCGAGATCGTCTCGGCGGTCGACGGACCCATCGTGGTAGGCGACTTCGGCGCCCCCCACGAGAACGGCGCCTGCGACCACGAGGGCCAGTGCGTCCTGTTGTCCGTGTGGGCCGAGGTGGGCTCGCACATGCGCGAGCACCTCGACTCCTTCACGCTGGCGGACATGAAGATGCGCGCCCAGGGTGCCCCGGTTGAGCTCGCGGTGCTCGAATGACCCAGCGGGACCGACAGCGCTAAGCGCGACCAACAGCGCTAGTACTGCCGACCAAAGCAGGTGAGCCCCGCCCGATGGCTCAGTTCGTGCCCGGGCCGGTCCGGGGGGCCAGGGCCCTCGTCACGCGTTCCACGAGTGCACGGCGGTCCATTCGTGCTCCCACCCGAGGGTGCTCAAGGTGGCGGGCTCGAGGACGAAGAGCCGGCCGTCCTCCGGCGGCAGGCCGAGCCAGCGGGCGGTGAGCACCCGCAAGACGTGACCGTGGGCGAAGCAGACGACCTGGCCGCCGTCGGTGCGCGGGTCGTTGCGGATCCGTTCGAGCAGACGGTCGACGCGCGCGCCGACTGCCGCGGCGTCCTCGCCAGCGGGACAGCCGTCGCGAAACAGCTGCCACCCCGGTCGCCGAGCCCGTATCTCCTCGGTCGTAAGCCCCTCGTAGTCCCCGTAGTCCCACTCGAACAGGTCGGTGTCGACCACCGCCTGGTCGCCGAAGCCGGCCAGCTCACACGTCTCCTGGGCGCGCTTGAGCGGGCTCGTGAGGACGAGGGCGAACGACTCCTCGGCGAGGCGAGGAGCAAGGCGCGCCGCCTGCTCGCGCCCTTGCTCGTCGAGCGGGATGTCGGTCCTGCCGGTGTGGCGACCACTGCGACTCCACTCGGTGGAGCCGTGCCTGACGAGGAGGATCCGTCTCGGGCCGGGGCTCGGCTGCATCTGTCGCTCTCCCCTCCCCCGGCCTGGCCTTTGTTAGCCGGAGCGCCGGACCTGGGTAGTCAACCACGCGGTCGGCGGTGCCAGACGCGGGGAATGCGCGGGGACGCGGCGGTGTTGGACTGGTCACTGAGAATAGGCAGCAACCGTCGGAATCCGCGGCCAGCGGAGCCCCGACAAGAAGGAGGGCAGCGCCATCCCCACCACGACGAGCACCGAAGAGACAATGGAGCGTACCGGCGGCGGCCCGGACCTCATGCGCCTGTACCTCGACGACGTCGGCAGATTCCCGCTTCTCAGCCCTGACGAGCAGGTCAGGTTGGCGCAGCGAATCGAGGTCGGCGACGAAGAGGCCCGCGCACAGATGATCGCGGCCAACCTGCGGCTGGTGGTCCACTGGGCCCGCCGGTACCAAGGGCGTGGCATCGACCTCGTCGACTTGGTGCAAGAGGGAGCATTTGGCCTGATGCGAGCCGTCGAGAAGTTCGACTGGCGTCGAGGCTTCAAGTTCTCCACCTATGCCACTTGGTGGATCCGCCAGTCGCTGCAGCGCGCCGTCCAGGCCAAGGGCAGGGCGATCCGCCTTCCCGAGGACGCGGTTGCCGCCGAGGCGGCCGCCGAGCGCGAGGGCGACGACCACCAGCCGCACCTCCCCCGGGTGGTGGCGAGCCTGGACCAGCCGCTCGCCAGCGAGGCCACGGCCACGCTCGGCGACGTGCTCGCCGGCGACCAGGAGGCCGTCGACGAGGAGGTCACTCGCAACGTCTCCTTGCAGCGACTCGAAGAGGCGATCCAGCGACTCCCCGAGCTCGAGCGCTCGGTGGTCCGCCTGCGCTTCGGCCTCACGGGCCAGCCGCCGGCGTCCCTCGAGACGACGGCACGTGCGCTCGGCATCGGCGTGCGCCGCGTGCGCTCGGTCGAGGCCGCTGCGCTGCGGTTCCTGTCCGAGCAGCCAGAGGTCGGAGCGCTCCACCCCGCCGCTTGAGCTAGAGGCTGTCCGTAAAAGAGCGCCGCTGATCCGAAGACGTCAGCGGCGCTCTTGCGCGTCCTTGAGGCCATCGAGCACCTCGGAGAGCTCGGGCGGCAACGGCGAGGAGAACTCCAGCGCCTCACCGGTCTCGGGATGGACAAGGCGAAGGCGCGCCGCGTGCAAAAACGGCCGCCCGAGCCCGAGCGCCTTGGCGTTGCCCCCGTAGCGGGCGTCCCCCGCGACGGGATGACCGATGGCGGCGAGGTGGACCCGGATCTGGTGGGTCCTGCCGGTCTCGAGCGTCACCTCGAGCAGGGTGGCGAGAAGCGGCTCGCTGAAGCGCTCGAGAACCCGGTAGTGCGTCCGTGCCTCACGGCCGTCCGCCCGCACCGCGACCTTCGTCGGCTCTCGGCTCGAACGCCCGAGCGGCGCGTCGATCGTGCCCTCCTCGGCCTGGAGCGTCCCGAGGGCGAGCGCGAGATAGGTACGCCCCATGGAGCGGTCGGCCAGCTGGCGGGAAAGACCGGCGAGCGCGTCCGGGGTCCGGGCCACCACGAGGAGGCCCGAGGTCTCCTTGTCGAGCCGGTGCACCAGTCCGGGCCGCTCAGCTGGCCACGCGCCGGCCGCGGTGGCATCGCCGAGGTCGGGATAGCGGGCGAGCAGTCCCGAGACGAGCGTGCCCTCACGATGACCCGCACCCGGATGGACGACCACCCCTGCCGGCTTGTCCACCACCACGAGCGAGCCGTCCTCGTGCACCACCTGGAAGGGCACGCTCGAGTCCGGAGGCGGTCCCTCCCACGGCAACTCGGGTTCCGCGGCCTCCCACTGGAGGAGCTCGCCGGCCAAGACCCGGCGGTGACGTGAGACCACCTGGCCGTCCACGAGAACCCCACCGGCGGTCACGAGCGCGGCGACCTCCGAGCGCGGACGCCCCGACAGCAGCGCCACCACCCGGTCGACGCGCTCTCCTTCCAAGGTCGCCGGGATCTCCACTTGCTCGCTCACTGCGTGGCCCTTCTCACCGAGCGGCTCTGCTGCGGTACTCGCTCCGACTCGAGCTGCTCGAGCTGCTCGGCTCATCGTCACTGGCCCGGGAGGAGCCGGGTTGCTCGTGCGCCTCGGGCTCATTCGCAAGCCCCGTAGCCGTCCGCCGACCGGTCGGGGCCTCGGCGCGCACCATCAGGAAGACGAGCAGCAGACAGCCACAGACGATGGCGGCGTCCGCGACGTTGAAGGTCGGCCAAAAGCCAAGGTGGATGAAGTCCACGACCGCACCCGCCTGGCGACGGAACACCCGGTCCGAGAGATTGCCCACGGCCCCGCCGAGCACCAGGCCAAGCGAGACGGTCACCGCCAGCGACGGCGCCCCCCGGAGGAACCAGACCAGCAGCACGACGAGGCCGACGCCGATAAGCACGATCGGCAGGGTCAGTCCGGTGCCGAGAGAGAAGGCGACCCCGGTGTTGTAGGCGAGCTGCAACGAGAGCGGCCCGAGGAGGTGGATCGGTCCCGAGGAGAGGTGGTCGACCGCCAACGTCTTGGTCACCTGGTCGAGGACGACAACGAGGCCAGCGGTGAGCAGAGCGGCGAGCAGTCGAGTGCGCCGCATCCTCCCGCCGCGCGGCCGGAGGGAGCTCAACGCCGGGAGAGGCCGCCGTTCTTGCAGGCGATGCAGAGGCGGACGAAGGGTATCGCCTCTAGGCGCGCCTTTGGGATGAGCTCTCCGCAGCCCTCGCAGATCCCGTATCGGCCATGCTCGATCTTGTCGAGAGCCGCCGTGATCTCCTCCACCGCAGCGAGCGCCTGGGCCGAGAGAGCGAGATCTCGTTCACGGTCGACCGTGGTGGTTCCACCCTCGCCCGACTCCTCATCGAACTGGACGTCGCCCGGCTCGGCCTCGGTGACGAGTGACTCGGCCTCGGCGCGAAGCGCTCGCGATTGCTCGAGGTAGGTCTCTCGCTCGGCCAGCAGTGCCTCGCGCTGAGCGGCGAGGAACTCGGTGTCGGAGGCATAGGTCTCCCCCGAGGCCGCCGCGGCCGTGCTGGGCTTGCCGAGCCTGGCCTTGCCGGGCGTCCTGGCAGGGGCAGCCTTCTTGGCGGCCGGAGCCTTCTCGGCGACGGCGGTGTGTGCGCTGGCCGGCGCTGCTTTGGTGGCGACGGCCTTGGCGGGCGCGGTTTTCTTGGCGGTGGGAGCCGGCGCGGCCGCCTCCTCGGCGGTCGCCTTCGATCCGGCAGACCCCCCCGCCGAGGCGCCAGAGCTGCTGGTGCGTGGCATGGTGGTCAGGGTCTCCTCTCCGAGGAAGTGAAAGACGATAGCTGATCAATCTGGCGAGCCGTGCAGTACACCGCGGCGCCGCAGGAGGGCCGCGAGCTCAGCGCCGCCGACCTCCGCCTGATCCCCCGCCGGGCCGTTCGCCCGCTCGGTGAACCGCCTGGTCGAGCAGCCGAGTCACCTCGGCCGGGTCGACGCCGCGTACCCGGACGCGCTTGTCGCGCGAGCGCTCTCCCGAAGCCAGCTCCACCCGGTCGGCCGGCGCGTCGAGCAGCTCGGCCACGAGCGCGACGACCGCTGCGTTGGCCCGGCCATCTTGCGGCGGTGGCGCCACCTTCACCGCCAAGGAATCCCCGTAACGCCCCGTCACCGCCTGGCGGCCGGCACCCGGCTGGACATGGAGGCGGACCACGACCGTGGCCTCCTCCCCCTCTCGGGCGGTCTGGGTCTCGAACAGGGAGCTGGCCACCTGGCCATACTGTAGGGCCATGTCGGACCCCGGAGGCCACCCCAGCTACCCCGAGGTGCCGAACCAGGCCTTGTACCCCGACATCGAGGAGCGAATCCTCGGGTTCTGGGAAGCCGACGGCACCTTCTCGGCGTCGGTCGACCAACGCAAGGGATCTCGCGAGCTCGTGTTCTACGACGGCCCTCCCTTCGCCAACGGCTTGCCTCACTACGGGCACCTCCTGACCGGCTTCGTGAAGGACGCCATGCCGCGGTTCCACACGATGCGCGGGTTGCGCGTCGAGCGTCGCTTCGGCTGGGACTGCCACGGGC
>JAODBN010000348.1 GCA_025463965.1 Acidimicrobiaceae bacterium | reverse complement strand
GTGGCCGATCTTCGTCACATAGTCATCGATCACGCACGATCCACGACCTCCGCGAAAGTTCAGATCCGTCGCCGCAGCGACCTCGTGAGCCGAGGAAGCGTCGTCGTCGAGAAGGTGACCGACCCGGAACGCCGCCCAGCCCGCTAGGCGCTCGCTTCCCTGCTGCGGTGTCGCATTCAGGTAGACGAGGAAGTCGTCACCGCTCACGAGCGCGACCGACACGGCGCTCTTGTCGCCCTTGATCGGATGAAGCGATGGCGGATAGGACAGGACCGCCGCTCCTGACGGAAGAGCGAGTCGTCGCCATCCACGCGGCGTTGGGGTGGCTTTGAACCAGTCGAAGGCCGAAGTGCGAGCTGCACGGTGGATGGCCACCTTCCCCGTTGCCGCGCCCGCCGGCGCGCCGACCGCGATGGACAGCAGCACGAGGACTGCCCCCGCGATCGCCGTCATCGCCGGGCTGACTGTTGGTCGTGGGAAAAGCCGAACTCGCCGCACGTTCATTTCTTCGCCGCTCCGAGAACGCTCAGCGCCATGAGGAGCACCGTTGCGACCGCTTCGAGCACGATCGCAAGGACGACGTACGAGGCAACCAGCTGTTCTTTGAAGCCGAAGAGGCCGATGTTGATGCTGATGATGAGCGCAGCCAATGTCGAAATGGTGAACCCGGCACCGAGCAGAGCGACGATTGGTCGTGGCCAGAAGAGCACCACCGCGCCGCCGGCGAAACCCACCACGGCGTCAACGAGGAAGAACGGCCCGTCGGTGGGAATCTGGCGATAGCCATCCAGCCAGAGGATGAGATGGACCGCGCCGATCCAAACCAACAACGCGGCGCTCGCCAGCCGCAACAGCCACATCACGGCGGGCCAGACGATGCCGACCTGTTTGGCCGGCGCCTGAATCGAAAGCAGGCGGAAGATGCCGTGCAGCTCGGTGGGAGAACGCGGGTGCAACTTCAGATAAGACATGACTAGTCCTTAAGGAAGATGGGTTCGCGGCGAGCGGGCCGTTCGTGCGTTGGGTCAGGACCGCCTCGAATCGGACTGATTCAACCGATCCGGGGCGGTCCCGTAACCACAACGATCAAAGGTTCCCGTCGCCGTCGCTTGGGCCGCCGTTGTTGTCGGAGTCTCCGTCCCCGCCGTTGTTCTGTGGGATTCCGTTACTCGCCGCGGTGGTGGTCGGCGACTTCGAGGCGGTCGAAGTGCTCGCCCCGATCTTGACGACCGCGAAGTGGTTGATTCCCTGACCGGTGGCCTGGCCCACCTTCTTGTCCTCGATGAAGCGGTAGAGCGGCTCACCGCGGTAGGTGACCTGCTCCTGTCCGTTGCTCCGCTTGAACTCGCCGAGGCCCGTGATGCCGTGGCCCGCCGGCGTCTTGCCGGCCGGAACCGTGAGGGCCGGCCAAGCGGCGAGCACCTTGCCGGTGACATTGGAGTGGTTCTTCGTGTCTTTCCCGTAGGTGTAGAGGGTCGCTCCACCTGTCGTCACAAGGATCGTGCCCAGGGCTCCCCGCTTCGCCGCCATGACGACCGTGAGCGAGTTGCTGACCTTGGCAGTCGAGTCGTGTGTTGAAGCCTGCGCTGTCCCCGACGAAGCGATGCTGGCCGCGAGACCGCCGGCAATGACCCCGACCGGGAGCAGCCGCAAAGCGACATTTCCGTAGCGGCGGGCAGCAGGGTGTTGAGTGTTCATGTGGTCAATCCTCTCGATGGCCTTCCGTAGCCATACGGGCGCGACGGCGATCGGGATTGCACCCGTCGGCTCCTGAGGTCTCCACGGCCGGAAAGACGGCGTCTGCGAAGGCCGGAGATCCTCGAGCAACGAGCCGTAGGGCGGTGCACTCGCTGGCGCTGTTCACCACCCTCGCCAGGTGCCAAAGCCACTGGGAGCGCCTGATCGCCACCCCCGGTGCCGAGCTCGCCGAGCACCACGTCGTCGGCACGTCCCCGGCCTCGCGGCCGCAGCCAGAGGCGAACAATGCACCGATGTACCGCTACCTCAAGAGCAAACGACCGGCGCTTCCGCGCCGTCTCCGAAGCAGTGGTCGAGAGGTCACCGATCGTTCTGCGTCTCGAGGACCGGGTGCCCGAACGCCCGCTCCGCGCTGGGGCGCCGGGTCGAGGCCGGCGAGAGGTTCAGGCCGTCATCCCCGGGGCGGCCGTGCCGACGCCGGCGGACCAGGCACGGAACAGCTCGGCGTAGGCGCCCCCCGCAGCCACGAGACTCCGGTGGGACCCGATCTCGACGAGCTTGCCGTCGCGCACGACCCCGACTCGGTCCGCCCGCTCGGCGGTCGAGAGCCGGTGGGCGACGGTCACGGTGGTACGTCCACGAGACAGGCTTGCCACGGCACGCTCGACCACCGCCTCGGTTCCCGGGTCGAGGCTCGAGGTCGCCTCGTCGAGCACGAGCACCGCCGGGTCGGCGAGCGCTGCACGCGCGAGCGAGACGAGCTGGCGCTCCCCGGCCGACAGGCGAGCCCCGCGCTCTCCCACGTCGGTGTCGAGCCCCTCGGGGAGCGAGGTCAGGTGACGGGCGACCCCGAGACGCTCGAGCGCCTCGAGCACCTCCTCGGCGCTCGCATCCGGCCGGCCCACGAGCACGTTGTCGAGCACGCTGCCGCGGAACAGAAAGCCTTCTTGGGGGACCACGACGACCCTGCGGCGCAGCTCCGCCAGCCGGGCGCGACGCAGGTCGACTCCCCCGAAGCGGACGGATCCCGCCGCGGGGTCGTACAGCCGACCGATCAGCTTGGCGAGCGTGGACTTGCCTGCCCCGGTCGGACCGACGAGGACGAGGTGCTCTCCGGGCGGGATCTGGAGATCGACCCCCGAAAGCACCGGCGGGCGCTCGTGGAGATCTCCGACCGGTCCCGCCCCGGACGCCATCGCGGCGGCCCCCGCCGGGGTCGAGGGGTAGGCGAAGGAGACGTCGCGCAGCTCGACCGTGCCGCGGCGCGGAAGCGGCTCGGGATCGGCCGGGTCGACCATCGTCGGGTCCACGGCGAGCAGCGAGAAGACCGTGCCGAGGGCGGCCCCCGAGGACTGGAGGAGGTCGAAGAGCTGGCTCAGGCTCTGGATCGAGTTGAACAGGTTCGCCATGTACAACGCGAAGGCAGCCACCGTGCCGACCGATGCCAGCCCGAGGTGGATGAACGATCCCCCCACGAGCAGCAGCACCGCAGTGGTGACCACCCCGGTGCCCTCCACCTTGGGGAAGAAGCGGCAGCCGAGCGCCACGGTGTGCAGGTCGGCGTCGCGCTGGGCATCGTTGCGCTCGGCGAACTGGTCAGCGAGGCGGCGCTCCTGGCGGAACGCCTGGACGACGCGCACACCGGCGAGCCCCTCGTCCAAGGTGGACAGGGTGTCCCCGATCCGATGGCGCACCGAGGTGTAGGCCCGGCTGGAGGTGATGCGGTAGCGGGCGGCGGCGATCACGACGGGGACCAGACAGCAGCAGGTCACCCCGAAAAGGAGCGGCGACATGACGAGGAGCACTGCGAGCGAGGTCACGAACAGCCCGACGCTTGTGACAAAGCTGCCGATGCCGCTCTGGACCAGCGACTCGAGCACGTCGATGTCCGCGGTCATGCGCGAGAGCAGTTGGGCGGAGCTCTCGCTGTCGAAGAACGCGAGCGGCTGGGAGAGCAGGTGGGCGAAGACCCGCTTGCGCAGGTCGTTCAGGATCAGCTCGCCGACCCCCGACAGCAGGCGGGTCTGGGTCCGGGTGAAGCCGAAGAAGGCGAGGGCGACCGCCAGGTAGGCGATCCCGGCCACCTCGATCACCCGGTAGTCGTGGTGGCGCACGAGCCCGTGGTTGATGGCGTAGCTGACGAGCGCGGGCCCGGCGAGGGTGCACGACAGCGCGCCGACGAGCACGATGAGGGCGAGGACGAGCTGGCGCCGGTAGGGGCGCATCATCTCGAGCGATGCCCGCACGAGGCGCGGCGGCGACGCGCTCACTCGCCCTCCTCGGGGCCCGGCGCGGCGCCGAGGACCTCCAGATAGCGCGGGCAGGAGGCGACGAGCTCGTCGTGCGTGCCGCTCGCCACGACCGAACCCTCATCCAAAAGCACCACGCGATCCGCGCTGGCGATCGTGGCCGGGCGGTGCGAGACGAGGATCGTGGTGCGACCGCGGCGCGTTCGAGAGAGCCCGGAGACGATCGCCCGCTCGTTGGCCGCGTCGATGGCGGAGGTGGCGTCGTCGAGGACGAGCACGCGCGGTTCGGAGAGCAGCGCTCGGGCGAGGGCGAGTCGTTGGCGCTGGCCGCCGGACAGGGCAAGTCCGCGCTCGCCGACGACCGTGTCGAGCCCGTCTGGGAGAGCCTCGACGAAGCCGGTCGCCTGCGCGAGCTCGAGCGCCACGGCGATCTCCTCCTCGCCGACCTCCGGGCGGCCGAGGCTGAGGTTGGACCGGATGGAGTCGTCGAAGAGGAAGTTGTCCTCGAACACGACGGCGATCGCCGCGCGCAGCTCCTCGAGAGAAAGGCGCGACACGTCGGCCCCGTCGAGGCGGACCACTCCTTCATCGGGGTCGTAGAGGCGGGACACGAGCGCCGGCAGCGTGCTCTTCCCGCTCCCGGTCGCCCCGACGAGGGCGACCACCTCGCCGCCTTCGATCTTGAGGTCGACGCCCTCGAATACCGGGCTCGCCGTCCCGGGGTAGGCAAAGCGGATCCCCTCGAAACGGAGCTGACCGGCACCCTCGGGAAGCGGCTGGGGTGCCGGTGGCTCGGAGATGGCGGGGGGCCTGCCCATCACCGCGTTCAGACGTGCGGCAGAGACCACCGCGCGTTGGCCGAGGACGATGTAGCCACCGATCGACTGCAACGGCGCGGTGACGAGCGCGAGGTAGGCGTTGAAGGCGAGCAGGGTCCCGATGCTGAGGTGGTGGTGGAGCACGAGGTCGCCACCGAGCCAGTTGATCGCCATGAGCTCGAGGAGCGGGATGGTGCTGAGGACCGGGATGAAGCGGGTTCGCAGTGACACCACCGACAGCGCCCGGGTCCGGACCGCGTCGGCCTGCGCCCCCAGGCGTTGCGCGAGCAGCGCCTCGGCACCGAAGCCCTTCACCGCACGTACGCCCTCGACGGCCTCCTCGACGACGCCGGCCAGGTTGCCGCGCTCGGCCTGGAGCTCTGACAGCGATGGTCGCACTCTCGAGGCGAAGGCCTTCGAGGTGAGCGCGATGAGCGGCAGGCCCGCCACCGCGACTCCGCCGAGGAGCGGGTTGGTGATGAGCAGCACGGTCGCCACGGCGACGAGGGTGACCGAGTTCGCCGTCCACGCCGGGCTCGAGGCGACGAAGTCCCGGATCTGGAACAGGTCGCTGCTGACGCGCGAGAGGAGCTGGCCCCGGTTTACCTGGTCGTGATATGCCACCTCCAGGCTGAGCAGCTTGGAGAAGAACTCCTGGCGCAGCTGTGCTTCCATCCGCCTCGACACGAGCCCGTTGGTCCAGCGGCGCAGGCCCGAGGCGATCGACTGCACCACCCCGAGCAGGGCGATCGAGGCCGAGAGCACGATGAGGCGGGTCTCGTCGTGGCCGAGGATCCCCTGGTCCACCGCCGCTCCGAGCAGCTCGGGAATGGCCACGACGACCGCCGTCCATCCGAGCGCGGCGGCGAAGGAGGCGGTGAGCATTCGGCCGTGCCCGTGCAGAGCGCCGACGAGAAACTTCCAGCCCTCGCGAAGCTCCGTGGACCGAGCCGCTGGTCCGAGAACGGCGTCCCGACGCGCGGGCGCGGAGCTACGAAGCAATTTGCGTGTGGATGCCACAGGAATCTCCGGGTCACCTCTCAGCCTACCCGAAGCATCCCGGCGTCGGGTGCCACGATCCGCCCGGCGAGGCGGGTGCTTGTCGCCGGCCGCTTCCTCGCGCCCAGTCAGGTCAAGCGGCGTTCCATCACCACGAAGTCCTTGCCCGCCCGATAGGAGGCGAGGAAGGCCGTGCGGGAAAAGCCGTGGCGCTCGTAGAGCCCCTCGCCGGCACCACCGGCCCGGGTGAACAGCCGCAGCCGCTCGGCGCCCGCATCGCGCGCGAGGCGCTCCAGGTGGCCGAGGATGCGACCTCCGATCCCGAGCCCTCGCAGATCGCCGGCGACGATCAGGCGGGAGATCACGAACGTCGCACCCGCCCACTCGCCCGTCGCCACGGCGACCGGCCGCCCTCCGTGGCGCGCCGCGAGGGCAAAGGGGCGCTCGAGCACCGCGTCAGATCCGTCCGAGGCGTGCTGGTGCGCCTCCCAGGCGTCGTGGAAGAACGCCTCGGCCTCGGGGTCGAGGCGGTCCGACAAGGTGAGCTCCAGCTCGAGACTTCCCCGACCGAGCACCGAACGGCCTCCCAGCCATGCGTCGGCGAGGGGGACCCACCGGCGAGCGCTGCCCACAGTTTCTTGCTCGAACACGGTGAGCGACTCGAGAAGCGTCTCGGCGCGAAAGGCGCTGAGCGCTTCGACGAGCGTGGGCGCCATGGACTCATCGAGACGATTCGTCAAGGTGACGTGCGGCACGAAGTCCCGCTCCCCACGCCCGGAGGGCGGCGCGAGCGGACCGCCCGCGAGGCGCCCGGCGAGCTCAGCGAGCGCTCCCGGCGCCGCCGCGCAACGCAGATAGAGCACGGGAGCGGACGGGAGGAAGGTGTCCGGCGGCCCGAGGGCGAGCCGAAGCGGCGGTGTCGAGGCGGCGGTGTCACGCACGAGCGCCAGCACCGTCGTCAGGTCCGCCGCGGCGACGTTCCGGGGAGGCACGAAGGTGAGGTGCGGCGGGACCCGCTCGACCAGCGAGGGCCGCAGCGCACGTCGAAGGCCGTCGATCTCGTGGGCAAGCTGCCCGGTGATGACGCCGGCGACAAAGAGCCTGCGCCTCGCGCCAGACGGGCTCGGCGTCTCGGTCCGGATCTCTGGACCGGCACCTGCAGCGGCCTCAGCCGGCGTCAGTGACTCCGGCGGCCTGCAGGCGCACCTCGGCCCGATGCAGCGCAGCCGCGGCCGACCCGGGCGCGAGCAGTGCCAGCATCGCCCCCGTCAGTGGGGGACCCGCGGCTGGCGCGGCGGGCTCGGGCGCTCCG
>JAODBN010000319.1 GCA_025463965.1 Acidimicrobiaceae bacterium | reverse complement strand
GGCCCGACCTCGTGATCCTCGACATCAAGATGCCCGGCATGGACGGCCTGACCGCCGCCCGGGAGATCAACGAGATCCGGCGCAGCGCCGTGCTCGTGCTCACCGCCTTCAGCCAGCGCAACCTGATCGAGCAGGCCCGCGACGCGGGGGCCCTCGCGTACCTGGTGAAGCCGTTCCAGAAGGAGGAGCTGCTGCCGGCGATCGAGGTGGCGCTCGGGCGCTTTGCCGAGATGCAGGCCCTCGAAGCGGAGAACGCCTCGCTCACCGACGAGAAGGCTCGGATGGAGCAGCAGCTCGAGACCCGCCGTTGGGTCGACCGGGCCAAGGGCAAGCTGATGGACGACCACGCCATGAAAGAGGCCGAGGCCTTCAGCTTCATCCAGCAGCGGGCGATGAACAGCCGCACGCCGATGCGCGAGGTCGCCCAGGCGGTGGTCGAGGGCTCGCTCGTCCCCTAGGGACGCGTCGAGGCTCGCCCGGCTGTGGCGGTCTCAGCCTCCCCGGTGGGGATGGAGCAGCGGCCAGGCGACGCGCATCCTGGCGCCGCCGAGGGGGGAGCGCCCGACCTCGAAGCTGCCGTTCGTCGCGCTGACCAGCGTGTCGGCGATCGCCAATCCGAGGCCGCTCCCGGCGGCGGTGTCGGTGCCGCGGCGGAAGCGCTCGAAGATCACCGCGCGAAGCGCATCGGGGATGCCCGGTCCCGAGTCGTCCACAGTCAGCAGGGCATGGCTCCCACGGCGCTCGCTCGACACCTCGACCGTTCCGCTCGCCCCGGCGTAACGACAGGCGTTGTCGAGCAGCACTCCGAGGACGCGGTCCATCCACTCCGGCGGCGCAGCAACGAGGAGGGGTGACCCCGACCCCGGGCGGTACTCGAGGCGTTGGTCCTGGCGGGCGGCCACCGGTGCAAAGCGCGCCGTGCAGGCCTCGGCGATGGCTCCCAGGTCCACCGGCTCGGACGGGAGGCTCCCGACACCGGCGTCGAGGCGGGCGAGGAAGAGCAGCTCGTCGACGATCACTCCGAGGCGGCGGGACTCCTTTCCGACGCGCTCGAGCGCGTCGTGATAGGCGGGGGCGTCTCGGGGCTCGCTGAGGGCCAGGCCGACCTCTGCCTCGATCACCCCGAGCGGGGTACGCAGCTCGTGTGAGGCGTCCGCGGCGAACTCGCGCTGGCGCCGGTGCGCGTCAGCGACCGGCCCCGCCGCTCCTCGGCCGACGAGCAGCGCAGCGGCGAACACGCCAAGGAAGAGCACCGGGGTAAAGATCCCCTCGGCGAGCAGCAAGGTGCCGAGCTGGCGGTCGGTGCTGCGGGTGCTCGTGGCGACGACGACGACCCCGCCCCGGCGGGCGACACCGTCGAAGCGGAGCGGGTCGCCGGCGACGGTCCGCGACACGAGGCTGCGGATGCCCCAATCCGAGCGCGGAAGGCGCGGGTCTCCCGTCGTGAGCGGCACGGCGACGCGCGCGCCGCTCGGGATCCACCAGGCGAGGATGGGCGAGTCATCGAGGTCGTCGTCGCGGTCGCCCACCTTCACGAGCCCGGTCGCCTCGTCGGTGCCGAGCGGCACGACCTCCGGCGCGGACAGCGCCATCTCGCTGAGGCCGTCGCGGACCCGGGAGTCCAGGACCGCCTGGGCGTTCGAGCGGACGTTCAAGTCGATGATCACGCACACGAGGATCTCGGCGGCCACCGCCAACAGCGCGGCGCCGAGCGCGACCCGGCGCACGTGCCGGGCGAACCCCGGCCTTCTCAGGGCGTCGCTGCGCCGCAACCACCTCATTCGCTCACCAGCCGATAGCCGGTGCCGCGGACGGTCTCGATGCGTGCCGCCGAGCGGGCCAGCTTGGCCCGGATCCGGGCGATGTGGACCTCGATCGTGTTCGAGCCGACCGCCTCGGCCTCGTCCGGCCAGGCCTGGGTGGCGATCGCCCGCCGGGTCACCACCGCCGGGGAGCGCCGGAAGAGGAGCTCGAGGAGGGCGAACTCGCGACTCGTCACGGGGATCGAGCCGTCCGGCCCGCGCACGTCTCTCGTCGCCGGGTCCAAGATGAGGTCGCCGCAGCGCAGCTGTGGGGCGCGGTCGCCGCCGGGCCGCCGCAGCAGGGCCCGCAGGCGGGCCAGCAGCTCGGGGTACTCGAAGGGCTTCACGAGGTAGTCGTCGGCCCCGGCATCGAGCGCCTGGACCCGGTCCGCGGTGGCGTCCCGAGCGGTCAGCATCAAGAACGCGGTGGGGAGCTGGCGGCGCCGGGCCCAGGTGAGCACCTCGATCCCCGACTGGTCCGGCAGGCGCCAGTCGCACACGCACAGCCCGTACTCGTAGACCGCCAAGTAGGAGAGCGCCTCCCCGGCGTCGCCGGCGGCGTCCACGACGTAGCCCTCCTCGAGCAAGCCGCGGCGCAGCACGTCACGCAACCCGGCGTCGTCCTCCACCAGCAGTAGTCGCACGGGCGGATTCTGGCAGCGGTGGCGGCCGGGCACGACGCGAGGGGACGAGCCGCCCGACGCGCTGGAGCCGGGGCCGCAAAGACCCCGGCTCCATGAGCGGTCGGACCGAGGAAGGCGACGGCCCCTTTAGGCCAGTCCCTTCGGTCGTCGTCGGTGTGTCTCAGTCGCGGTTCGGGTCGATCTACGGGTAGCTCACGACGTCGACGGGGCTCGTGGCGTTCGAGGAGTTCGCCGGTCCTCCGGTCCCGTTGATCACCGACTGGAAGCCGCCGGTGCCTGAGATGTACAGGTCGAAGATGTCGTGGAACTGCACGCCGGGTGTCACCGGCGCCTGGAAGGCCTCTGCGCTGTAGATGGTCGCCGGGGTGTCGATGAACACCGAGTAGCTGCCCATCCCGTAACCCTGGAACGTCTTCACATTCGGTGCCACGAAGAATGCGGGGTAGCCGTCCTGGGTGGGCGTCGCCATCCACGCCGCCTGGCTCGGCGGGTCGTAGGGGTTCTCGTTCTGGAAGAAGACGTCCGTGCCGCCCTGGCCTGCCCACACCACCTCGTACTTCTGGTAGTGCTCGACGGCGAGGCCGTAGGCGGTGACGTTGTCACCGGTGACCGCTACGCCCGTGTCCCCGGTGTTCAGCGTCCAGCCGACCGTCCCCGGGTTGCCGTGGTCTGCTCGCCACGCCCACACGTCGTCGATGATCGAGTTGCTGGCGTTGTCGAGCAGGCTGACCGTCGCCTTTCCGAGCTCGGCACCGCCGAGTCGGAAGTAGACGCTCTGGATCACGTCCGGATCGGTGGCCGAGCGCGCGTTGTGCCCGGGGTTGCCCACCGACAACAGGACCGGCGAGTTCACCGGGCCGCCGTCGACGATCAGCCCCGTCACCCGCACGCCCTCGTTCGAGTCCACGATCATCGCAGCGTTGCCCTGCTGGGGGACGAGCGTGGCGAAGCCCAGACCGAGCACCACCGTGTCGGGGTGCACGACCCGGATCGGGGAGTCGAGGTTGTACACGCCCGGTTCGAGGATCAGGTTCGTGCCAAGTGCCAAGGCGAGGTTGATCTCCTGGACCGGCGTGCTCGGGTTGGCGAGGAAGAAGTCGCCGACCGGAAGCGATGAGCCCGTTTCGGTTCCGCTCGCCCACGCCGGGCCGATGGAGTTGTGCTGCACGCCCGGGATGAAGACGTTGTAGTTGCCCGAGGAGTCGGTGTAGAGGAAGGGCTGCTCGGAGGTCACCGGGCTGGTCGCAAGCGTCGTGTACTGCTTGCCGGTCCCCGTGAACACCGTTGGCGGCGCGCCGTTGACTCCCGAGAAGACCTGGTTCCACACGCTGTTCGACGAGCCGCCGATGTTGGCGTTGCGGACCAGGAACTGCTGTTGGCTGATGAAGTCGACGCTGCCGGTCACCTGGCTGTCGGCCATGAAACCACCGCTCGTGTAGAACGTGGGCGCGCAGTAGTCGGCCAGGATCAACGAGCCGTTGATGATCGTCCGTCGGATCGGCGCCGCCTGCGACACCGCCCACATCTCGCCGGTGTTGTCGCAGTAGGGGGTGTACGGGTCGCCGGAGTACGGCGCGTACGCCGGCGGAGTCGACGGCATGTGGACGTTCACGGTCAGGTTCGACATCGATCGCCAGAAGTTGTCGAGCCCGCTGCACGAGCCGCCCGAGCACTGGTTGAACACGTCCACAGCACCGTTGATGACGGTGTCCTGGGGCATGGCCCCGAGCCCGGCGACCTCGGTGTAGAAGCCGACCTGGAAGACCAGCGGGTGCGCCACCGAGCCGTAGGTACCGGGCTCGAAGAAGATGGCGTAGCGCTGCGGCCCGAACTGGTTCGGGACCTGCTGGGTCGAGATGGCGTCGAGCTCGGCCTGAATCGTCGCCTGTGGCATCTGGGGAGTGAAGACCACCACGTTCGGCCCGAAGCTCGGCTGTCCGAGCGTCACGGGCAACGGGTCGGCACCGGCGCCTGTCGCCTGGGCGAGGACGATGCTGCCGCCGGCGAGCGCCGCCGCCAGCAGCACCGCCGAGGGCCGGCGGAGGCGCCGCAGGAACGTTCCTGATTTGCCTGGAGGGGATTGGGCCTGCGTGCCAAATCCCGCTTGATCGCTACTGCGCATTCGCTGCTCCTCCTTCGTTCCGCCCACCGAGGTTGAGGCGCGCCAAGTAGGCGGCTTCAAGCAGGTCCCCCTCGGGCCGAGCGCAGTTGACGTTATGCCCCGTCCTGGGCGGAGTAAAGAGACTTTCGTCGCAGTGCGTGAAGACTCATGAAACGACGCATTCCTTTATCCAACTGAGGCGAAGCCGACACATCTCGCGACGAAGGTCTTGCCCTACAGCGTGCGATCTCGGGCGGCTGGCGTCCGGCGTGCCGATCCGATCTCGCTCGATCGGGCCCGAGGGGGAGGGCGAAGGACGCTCTGCGCGGAGCAGCCTCGGTCTTGCAGCCGAGGATGGCCGGGGCCGTTTCGCCGTTCAGCTCACCGTCAGGTTGGTGGCCTAGCTTCGGCGCGGGCCGCTCTCGCGGTCCTCGCGCGGCGCGCCGGCGAAGGCGACTCATCGAGGAGGAACATTCGTGCCAGCAAGACCGGGCGGATCGGGTCGGGCTCCCTCGGTCGAACCCTCGTCGCGCCCGCGCCAGGTGGTCCGCGGCGGGCGCTCGGACGGCGCCCTCGCCCGGCTGTTCTCCGCACCGGGCGGCCAGCTGCTCTTGCTCCGGGCCTTCCTCGGGTTCACCTTCACCTTCGCCGGCCTGCAGAAGCTCGCCAACCCGGGCTTCTTCCGCACGGGGGCCCCGGGTTCGTTCAACCAGCAACTGCTCGGGGCGATGATCACGAGCCCCATCCGCCAGCTGCTCGTGATCCCGAGCCACGCGCCCACGTTCTTCGCGGTGGTGATCGCCCTCGGCGAGGTCGGCGTCGGCCTCGGCACCCTGGTCGGGCTGCTCTCCCGCCTCGCCGGACTCGGGGGGATGCTGCTCTCGCTGTCGTTCTTCCTCACGATCTCCTGGACGGCGACGCCCTACTACTACGGGGCCGACATCGTCTTCTTCTTCGCCTGGACCCCCCTCGCCATCGGCGGGGCCGGGGCGTGGTCGCTCGACGCGCTGATCGCCGCGGGCCGGGAGCGCTCGGCTGGCGCAGCTCGTGTCGGCGGACGGCTCGTCGGACGCCGTGAGGCCATTGCCGGGCTCACCGTCGTGGCGCTCGTCGCCGCCGGGGTGGACAGCCTGATCGGGCGGGCGTTCGCTCCGAAGGCCAAGTCGGCGGCGGTCCCCTCGCTCGGGGGCAAGACCGGCTCGGGGCAGACGACCTCGACCAACGCCGCCTCGGGAGCCACCTCCACGACCCAGCCCGCCGCGGGCGGCGGGGCCGTTCCGAAGGGCACCAAACTCGGCAACGCCAGCCAGGTCCCCGTCGGCGGGGCGGGCAGCTTCACCGATCCGGCCCAGGGCGTTCCCGCCTTCGTCGTGCAGCCGGAGAAGGGCACCTTCCGGGCTTTCTCGGCCGTGTGCACCCACGCCGGCTGCACGGTGGAGTTCGACAAGCAGAACGAAGCGTTCGTCTGCCCCTGTCACGGCTCGGTCTTCAGCGCAGCGACCGGAGCCGTCATGCAGGGCCCGGCGCCGAGCCCGCTTCCCGCCATCAAGCTGGCGCTCGGCCCGAACAACGAGCTCTACGTCGACGGCTGAGCAGCACCTCCCGGCCTTCGCTCCAGGTGAGCGGTGGCCCTGCGTGGGCAGGTCGGCAGGGACCTAGCATCGCTACGTGGCCACCTTCATGCTCCTCGACGGCCATTCGCTCGCGTTCCGGGCGTGGTTCGCGCTCCAAGAGACCGGGATGCGAACGGCGTCGGGCCAGGAGACCCAGGCGATCTACGGGTTCACCTCGATGGTGACCAAGCTGCTCGGCGACTTCTCGCCCGACGGCTTTGGGGTGGCCTTCGACCGCTCCGAGCCGACGTTTCGCGACGCGCTCGCGC
Source organism: Acidimicrobiaceae bacterium (assembly GCA_025463965.1). Lineage (GTDB taxonomy): Bacteria > Actinomycetota > Acidimicrobiia > Acidimicrobiales > Bog-793 > JAODBN01. The sequence continues at coordinate 489 of JAODBN010000319.1, read as the reverse complement.
CCGACTACAAGGCCGGCCGCCCTCCCACGCCCGACCCGCTGCGCCAACAGCTCTCCTTGATCCGCGAGTTCGTCGCCGCGCTCGGCGCCCCGATCCTCGAGGCCGCCGGCTACGAGGCCGACGACGTGCTGGCGACGCTCGCCGGGCGCCTGGCGGCGGACGGCCACGACGTCGTGGTGGTGACCGGTGACCGCGACGCTTTCCAGGTCGTGCGGGACCCGCACGTGCGCGTGCTCTACAACCGGCGCGGCGTGTCGGACTACGCCCTCTATGACGAGGCGGGGATCGAGGAGCGCACCGGCGTGCGGCCCCACCAGTACGCGGTGCTGGCGGCGCTTCGCGGCGACCCCTCCGACAACCTGCCCGGGGTTCCCGGGGTGGGGGAGAAGACGGCGGCCAAACTGCTCAACGCCTACGGCGATCTGGACGGGATCTTCGCTCACCTGGACGAGCAGACGCCCAAGCTGCGGGAGAACCTGGCGGCCAACG
>JAODBN010000307.1 GCA_025463965.1 Acidimicrobiaceae bacterium | reverse complement strand
CTCTGTCCATCTCCCAACCGCTTGACCGGCGCATGCCACGGCCATCGAACCGTGGGCCTTCGCCAGGCCGCCCCTTACGCCGCCGGTAGCCTGCGTCCATGGCGGAGACCAACCTCGAGGCGCAGCTCGGCGAGCTCCTACGCATCCCAACGGAGATCACCGCCCACCGAGAGCAGATCAGCGACCTCGCCACACGCAGGCGTCAACTCGCCGAACGAGTCGTCGAGGTGCTCGGTCCCACCGAAACGGCAAAGCGTCTCGGAATCTCGAGACAGACTCTGTGGCAGATTTTGAACCCCAGTCAATCCAAGGAGATCAAGCGCCGCAGCGCTCGACGTGGGATCAGCGACCAGGCCACCTAGGGCATCATCCCGCCAGTAGGCCGCAGTTCAGGCCGCTTCCCGCTAATTGGCTCGAGCAGATCGCTCTTGGCGCTCCGCCCGCAACAACGGAACAGATGAACCACGTCGCTCGAAGGCCGTGAGTAGGCGAGCGGACCCTCCACCGTCCGTTTGATCGGCACCGCTCCTCAGCGTTGGGTGAGGCCCTCTTTCACTTCCTTGGCCGCCGCGGAGGCTTGTCCCTTCACCTGATCAACGGCGTCCTCCGCCACAGTGCGGATCTCCCCGGCGGCATCTTTGGCTGACTCCTTCATCCCTCCGGCGAGCTCCCCGGCTGCCCGGCCGGCCTCGCCGACCACCGGTTCGGCAAGGGTGGTCGCGAGTCGCTGCTCACCGCGAGACGCAGGTGGTAGGGAGCCCAGGAGCAGCCCGAGCCCGAATGTGACGAGACCCGCGGCCAGCGGGTTGCCCCGCGTCTGCTGCATCATGGCGCCCGGTGCGGAGCCGAGGCCCGACGCCGCGTCCTCAACCCGCCCAGCCGTCGATCCGAGCGTCCGTCGACCGCCGGCGTAGAGGTCACCGACACTTCCCATCACTGCCGTGCGCGTGCCAGCGGCCCAGCGGCTCACGCGCTCGGTCCGCCGACGGGCGATCTGGCGTGGGCTGACACGGTCGCCGAGCGAGTCGAGCGTCATCGACATGTCGTCTCGCCTCCGAGCGATGTCCGCCTTCAGCTCTTCTGCGCTTTGGCCCATTCCACGTCCTCCTTCAGTGTCTCGACGGTCTGTTGAGGTACCGGGCGCACGGTGGCGAGCTTCTGCCTTCCGAGCAGGAACAGCACACCCGCCACGATCAGATAGAACCCGGCAACGGCCAGGAAGGCGAAGCCCGTAGCGACGACTTCGGCCAGACCCCAGGCGGCCGCAAAGGAAATCATCGCCAGCGCCATCAGGGCGGCAACGCCAGTTGCGCCGAGCATTCCGGCCGCCTTGCCGGACTTCGCGACTTCCTCCTTGATCTCGACCTTGGCCAACGCGAGCTCGTCATGGAAGAGGTGGCTGAGGTCGCTCGTCAGGCGACCGACGAGCTGGCCGATGCTGGCGTCACCGGCGTCGGCGGCGTCGGCGGCGCCATCGAGGTGCTGGGGCGAGTAGGAAGTGCTCATCGCCACCCCTCGGCGACGCCGTCAATCACCCGTGTCGGCTGATAGCCCAGTTCGTCGTCAAGAGGAACGGGGCTGCCAACCGGTACAGGCATGGTGGCGACGGGCATCTTCGGCTCCGAGTGCCCGCCGCCGTCCGCTCCACCGCCTCGGGCGCGCACCATCCTTCCGAGGATGGCGCCCGCAAGGGCGCCGCCGACGAGGAATGCGCCTGGGCGCCGACGTGCGAAAGCCTCGGCGTCACCGAGCAGACCCCACAGGCCGCGGTCGCGCATCTCGCTCGCCAGCCCCTCGATCCGATCCGCGCTCGCACGGGCGTAGTCCACCAGCGCCCCGGCCTCTTCGGGGCGCCCCTCGGCCATGGCGCGAGCCTGCTGGCCGAACTGCTCCAGCGCCCCGGCCAGCCGTTCCATCTCCGTTTCCAGCTGCTGCTGGAGCTGACTCTGCACCTGATCGACGACCTGGCGAGCCTGGTTGGCGGCTTCATCGCTGACGCTTGCGGCCTGGGATCGCACCGTGTCGGTGACGGTCTGCACCGCCGTGGCACCCCTCTGCATCGCCTCGCTTGCCGCACTCTCGGTCGTCACATCTCCAACGACATCCACTTGGTCACCTCCTACGGCGCTTGACGGGCCTGGGCACCGTGAAAACGCTCTTATCCCGAGCCGAGCCGCCTCACACACCCCGAACGGGGGAGCCGCGCGCGCGGCTGTATGCGCTGAGAACCGTTGGCATCCGGACCGAGCTGCTCGTCGCATCAAGGGCTCCGAAGCGAGCGGACCGGCTGATCACCCGCCCGATCGCTGTCCGTGGCGATGCCTCGCACAACCCCCCTTGGGGGATCTCCGGACTACCGGCACGCGACGGAGTTCATCGCGGCGGCGGTCCGTCGTCCGAGCGCCAGGCATCACTCAGCGAGCTCGTCGACGCGCGAGAGGGTCGGCTGAGCACGTTACGGGTGGATACCATCCGGGACGTGGGTAGCGAGAAGCTCCCGGCGGAGTCGTCGGGTGCGATGTCCGACGACCTGCGCCAACGGGGCATCGACTTCGTGCAGCGACTGCTCGCCACCGGCGAGGTGGACCTGGAGCGCTTTCACAGCGCTCTTGACGAGCTGTTCCAGGCGCGCACCGAAGCGGACGTCGCTTCAGTGGTGCGCAGCCTGCCGGCGCCCGTGGTGCTGACCGCACCTTCTCGACGACGCCTCCAGCCCTACGAGATCGAGACGTCGATGAACGGCGTGCGCCTCGAGGGCCGCTGGCAGGTCGGCAGTGTCACCAGCATCGAGTCCGACATGGGTTCTGTAACCGTTGACATGACGGAGGCAGAATTCGACGACCTGGACGTCGACCTCGTGGTGAAGACGCGCATGGGCGCGGTGACCATCATCGTGCCTCGTGGCTTCGACGTCCGGCTGGTTGGCCGCAACGGCGCGGTGAACGTTGCGCTTGATCCGCCGGTTCCCGGCTTTCCGGTGGTCCGGCTGAGCGCCACCTCCGACATGGGCGCTGTTCGCGTCGTCCATCCGAAGGAGAAGAAAGACAAGAGCAAGCGTCGGCGGGGATGGCCGCGCCGACGAAGCGCCCGCCTGCCCTGATCGCCCGTTTTCGTCGGGTTCGGCCGCGGTCTACCAGTGGCCCATCGTCTCCGAGACCTTGGAGAAGTACTCACCCGCGCCAAAGCGCGGCGACGAGTGCGCGACTCTCAGCTCAGGGAGCGAGACGGTGGCGGCGCGCCTCGCCTTTTGGTCCCCAGAGGTCGGCGCAAGCGAGGCAGGCGGCCTCTGGGACAATGCCGAGTCGCATACCGAGGGCGAACAGTCGGCAGCCCACGCAGTAGCCGAGGCCGGCCTCGAGGGCGGCGGGCACCGCGAGAACGACGAGCAGCACCTTGGCCGCAGTCGGCTCGCCTGCCAGCCAACAGCACAGCGAGGCGGTGGTGAAGGCTGCCCCGATCGCCTGAGCGAACCGCTTCGGAGGTCCCGGGGTCAGGCGGTGGAGCCGATGCAGGCGGGGCGCGGCTACGCGGGTAGCGAAGAGCGCCAGCGGACTGAGCCGCGGACCGGCCAGCACTCGGGCGATGAAGCCATAGGTGAGGGGGATCGTCAACCAGAGCTGGCCCGTGAATGACGCGACGAGGGAGAGGAGCAGCACTCCGGTAGCCACGGTCCGTGCCGCGGCGTCGTCCACCTGCTCGGGGAAGGAGAACACCTTTCGAGACAATTTGCCCACCCACCAATCCTATCCGTGTGATGGGCTTATTCAGGGCGCCGTCGACTGGCCGAGCTGAGACAAGCGGGCCAGGCGACACAGACAGAGGTACTTAGACCTCGCCTCAGAGCTCAGCGACAAGTACCTGTTCGCGCAGGATGTCGGCGTGTCCGCAGTGGTGGGCCAGCTCTCGCAGAACTTGTAGGTACACCCAGCGAAGCGTGCGCGGCCCGGCCCGGTGGCCGGTCACGACGGCATCCAGCGGCAGGTCAGCAACCACCCTCCGGGCCGTCGCGCAGGCTTGCCGGTGGGCTGCCGTGACCGAGGCGACAGTGTCGCCGTCGGTGAGCCGGAAGGACTCCCCCGCGTTCTGCACCATGCCGAGCTCCCGACGGGACGTGCCGCCGACGCACTCCTCGAACCACACGCGCTGCATCCAGGTGACGTGCTTCAGCAGCCCGAGCAACGTCGTCGCGGACGAGACGAGGTGGCGACGGGCCTGCTCCTCTGTGAGGCCGTCGAGGGTCACCTCAAGGGCGCCGCGGTACTCCTCGACGAACGCGTCGAGCTGGGTGCGTTCGTCGTCCAGGGGCACATCGAACGGACCCATCAGCGTCTCCGGTCACGGCACAGGCGGAGCGCCCAGCAAGTGGTGCGGGCGGCGGGCGCCGGCGTGGACGATCCTGGTCGGAGGAGTCTTGGCGCACAAGTCGGCGCCACGTTGATCCTTACGCAGCCCAAGGCGAGCAGCCGGGCGCAGGATGAGCTGTGCGCGGCCCTAGCGCAGCCCGAGGCGCTTGAAATCTACGCCTGCGGTGCCATCGCCCTGGCGACGGCGAGCGCATTGGGAAAGCGCGCGAAGAGCACTACTCCCGGCGCCCGAGCCAGCGGACGCCGCTCGGGCGGCCAAGGCACCGGCCTACCTCCCAGCCTTGATGGCAGCCGCCCG
>JAODBN010000270.1 GCA_025463965.1 Acidimicrobiaceae bacterium | reverse complement strand
GCTCTATGACATGCACCGCCGTTCGGAGCTCCTGTTCCCGGCGATCAACGTCAACGACTCGGTGACCAAGTCCAAGTTCGACAACAAGTACGGCTGTCGTCACTCGCTCATCGACGGGATCAACCGGGCCACCGACGTGCTCATCGGCGGCAAAACGGCAGTCGTCTGCGGGTACGGGGACGTGGGCAAGGGCTGCGCCGCCTCACTTCGGGGCCAGGGCGCCATCGTCCTCGTGACCGAGGTCGACCCGATCTGCGCGCTCCAGGCGGCCATGGAGGGACACCAGGTGGTGCGCTTGGAAGACGTGCTGGACCGGGCAGACCTGTTCATCACGGCGACGGGCAACAAGGACATCATCACGGCCGAGCACATGAGCCGGATGAAGCACCAAGCGATCGTGGGCAACATCGGCCACTTCGACAATGAGATCGACATGGCCGGGTTGAAGGCCTGGCCGGGCGTCGAGCGGGTGAACATCAAGCCGCAGGTCGACGAATGGACCTTCCCGGACGGTCACGCGGTGATCGTGCTGTCCGAGGGGCGCCTGCTGAACCTCGGGAACGCCACGGGCCACCCCTCGTTCGTGATGTCCAACTCGTTCACCAACCAGGTGCTCGCCCAGCTGGAATTGTTCGCCCGGCCCGAGGAGTATCCGATCGGCGTGTACGTGCTGCCAAAGCACCTCGACGAGCGGGTTGCCCGGCTGCATCTCGACGCGCTCGGTGTCGAGCTGACGACGCTCACCGACGACCAGGCCGCCTACCTCGGGGTCCCCGTCGACGGTCCGTTCAAGCCCGACACCTACCGCTACTAGCGGCCCCGGCGCCCGGTATCGCCGGGCGCCGAGCTAGCCGAGCCCGAGGCGCTTTGCGACGAGCTCGACCCGCTCGTCCGGCTGGACCATCGCCACACGCACGTGGTCGGCGGCACTGTCGGCGTAGAAGTCGCCCGGGCTGACAAGGGTGCCCGCTGTCTCGGCGAGCCAACGCGTGAATCTCCAGCCGAGTGGCTCGCCCGCCACCTCGTCCCCGACGAGGGAGGCGAGCGAATCGGCATCGAGGCCGACCCAGAGATAGAAGCCGCCACCGGGAAGGGGTGCGGGCAGCCCGAGCGCGCCGAGCAGATCGGCAAAGCGGGCGAGGCGCCCGAGATAGCGCTCGCGCTGGACCATCACGTGCTCGTCGTCCTCGAGGGCGCCGGCGGCGGCCGCCTGGATCGGCCCGGGAACCATGAGGCCGGCGTGACGGCGAAGCTCCGCCAGGTACGAGACGATCTCCCCGTCCCCCGCGTACAGCCCACAACGGAGGCCGGCGGCGTTCGAGCGCTTGGACAGCGAGTGCACCGCGAGAACCCCGTCGGTGCCCGACTCGAGGATCGTTCGCGGCGACCCGACCCAGGTGAACTCGGCGTAGCACTCGTCCGAGCAGACCAGCACGCCGCTGCGTCGGCCCCACTCAGCTGCAGCTGCAAGATCGTCGAGGTCTCCGGTGGGGTTCGACGGGCTGTTGACCCAAAGGCAAAGGGCGCGTGCCGCATCCTCCTCGCTGATGGCGGCGAGGTCCATCGCACCGTCGGCCCGCAGCGGCACCGGGACAGGCCTGGCCCCAGCGAGCAGGGCCCCCATCGCGTAGGTCGGGTAGGAGACGGCCGGGTACAGCACCGTGTCGCGCCCGGGGCTGCGGAGCCGCAACCAGTGCGGAAGGCCTGCGACGAGCTCCTTCGTGCCCACGCACGCCGCAATCTGGCGGCGCTCGAGCGGCACTGCGAAGCGGCGCTCGATCCACGAGCGTCCCGCATCGAGCAGGCGGGCGCTCCCCACGCCTGAGGGATAGCCCCGCTCGCCACCCGAGCTCGCGAGCTCGGCGAGCACCACGGCCGGCGGTGGGTCGCAGGGTGTGCCCACGGAGAGATCGACCATTCCGCCGTCGTGTGCACGGGCGCGCTCGGCCATTGGCGCGAGGCGGTCGAATGGGTAGGTCGGGGGGACGAAGGCTTCGACGGCGTCTTGGCTCCGGTGGGCTTGCTCGCTCAAAAGGCCCCACCGTCTTCGGCCCCACCGTCTTCGTCCCCAACCTTTCCAGGGGAAGGGACCTTCACGTCATCGACGGTGCCGTTCTCGCTCGGTGGCGAAGCACTTCCGAACCGATCGTTGCGCCTGCCATTGGTAAAGGGGGCAAAGCGCGCACGGCTCGGCGCGTCGAGACGCGCCCGCACGAGCAACGAGCCGCCCGCATCACGTTGCTCGATGACCTCACCGGAGCGGTGCAGCGCAGCAAGCACGTCGCCTCTGTCGTAGGGGACGGCGAGCTCCACCGTCTGGTCGCTCGCACGCAGCGCCTCGGCGATCGCCGCGAGCAGGTGGTCGGTGCCCTCCCCCGTGCGTCCGGAGCAGGCGAGCGAGCCGGGGTGGCGCTCGACGAGGCGCGCCGCTGCCTCGGGGGCAAGATCGGCTTTGTTGAAGCAGTAGAGCTCGGGCACCTCGTTGGCTCCGATCTCGGCGAGCACCGTGTGGACGGCCTCCATGGCCCCCTCGGGGTCGCGCCCGGAGGCGTCGACCACGTGCACGAGGAGGTCCGAGTCCGCCACGACCTCCAAGGTGGCATGGAAGGACTCGACGAGCTGGTGGGGCAGCTTGCGGACGAAGCCAACGGTGTCCGAGCAGAGCGCTGTCTCCCCGCCCGGGAGCTCGAGGCGTCGCGTGCGGGGATCCAAGGTGGCAAAGAGCCGGTTCTCGACGATCACGTCCGCGTCGGTGAGGGCGTTCAGCAGGGTCGACTTGCCCGCGTTCGTGTACCCGACGAGGGATACGCTTCGCAGCGAGCCTCGCCGGCGCGAGCGCCGCTGAGTCTGGCGAGTCGCCTCGAGCGAGCGCAGCTCCACCTCCAGCTTGCCGATCTTGCGCGTGATGCGCCGACGGTCCACCTCGAGCTGGGTCTCGCCCGGCCCCCGGGTACCGATCCCTCCTGCCTGCTGGGAGAGGCTGGTCCCCCTGCCGCGCAGGCGGGGCAGCCGGTAGCGCAGGAGGGCTAGCTCGACCTGGGCGCGACCCTCCTCGGTGCGAGCGTTCTGGGCGAAGATGTCGAGGATCACCGCGGTCCGGTCAATGGCGGTGCGTCCCAGCAACTTCTCGAGGTTGCGCTGTTGGGCTGGGCTGAGCTCTTCGTCGAACACCACGGTGTCCGCGTCGACCTGCTCGCACAGCCGATGCAGCTCCTCGGCCTTTCCCCGCCCGAGGTAGGTCGCCGGGTCCGGGGCGTCGCGCGACTGCACCACCCTTGCCACCTCGTCTGCGCCCGCGGTGTCGATGAGGAGGGCCAGCTCGTCGAGGCTCGCCTCGACCTCGTCAATGCCTCTCGGCCACGCGACCACGCCGACGAGCACGATCCGCTCCCGGAAGCTCCGCTCAATCAGGCTCATCGGCGGCTCCCGGACAACTCGTGGACGACCGGCAGATCGGCGAGCTCGACCTCCACCCGGGCGACCCGGCGTGCCGGGCCGCTGAGCTTGGCCCGCGGCGCTTCGAGCGAACCCGACAACTCGACCGTGAGCGGCCCACCCGGATTGGTCACGACGACCCGGTCGCCGGCGAGGCCGGCGAAACGCAGCGCGGCACCGGCCGCGCAGCTGCCGCTACCGCATGCCTGGGTAAGACCCGCGCCGCGCTCCCACACCTCCATGGTGCATGCCTCCGGGTCGGGCCCGACCGCGACGAGCTCGACGTTGACCCCTCCCGGGCGCGACGCTTCGAGCAGCGGGCCCGTCACCGACAGGTCAACTCCGCCAAGGTCGTCACCGACGAGCACGAGGTGTGGGTTGCCGGCGTCAACCGAGAAGGCTTTCCTACCGGGCAGTGGCGAGCTCACTTGCACCGTGACCGCCAGAACGCCCATCCCGACGCGGATTTCCGCCTCGGGGCCCTCGCCGCCGGAGAGGAGGCGGGCGTCGACCACGCCTGCGACCGTGGACACCGTCCATTCCCGCCCAGAGAGGAGCCCGGCGTGCAGCGCGGCGAGCACCGCGCAGCGCAGACCGTTGCCGCTCGTCTCGGCGACGCCTCCGTCCGCGTTGCGCAGCTCCATCGCAAGGTCCGCGCCCGACTCGGGCCGAGAGACCCGAAGCAGCCCGTCCGCGCCGACTCCGAGATGGCGGTCGCACAGCGCGACGGCGAGCTCGGCGTCATAGCGCAAGGCTCGCTCGGGGTCGACGAGGACCAGGAAGTCGTTGCCCAGAGCCTCGTACTTGGTGAGTGCGATGACCACCTCCTTATTCTCCCACCTCGTGCTCTCGTCTCCGGTCGTCCGAGAGCAGTTCGAGCACTCGGGCGAGGAGATCGCTGCTCATGGCGTCGAGCCAGTGGACCCGGGGGTCTCGGCGGAACCACGACTCCTGGCGTCGGGCAAAGGCGCGGGTGCGCCGCACGATCTCGGCTCGGGCCTCCTCGAGCGAGAGTTCCCCGGCCAGGTGATCGAGGAGCTGGCGGTAGCCGAGGGCCTGCCCGGCGGTGCGCGAAAGCGGCCGCGGACGAGCGGCCAGGGCCGCAACCTCTTCCAGCCAGCCACCCGTCAGCTGAGCCTCGAGGCGCTCGGAGATGCGCCGGTCGAGCTCCTCTCGGGGAAGGGCCAGGCCGACTAGCAGGTAGGGCGTCGGTGCGTAGGTCTCGAGGCCGGGACCGAAGCTCGAGAAGGGGCGCCCGGCCCCCAAGGTCACCTCGAGGGCACGAACCACCCGCCGAGCGTTGCTCGACTCCATCCGGGAAGCGGCGAGCGGGTCCACGGCGGCCAGTCGGGCATGGAGGCGCTCGCTCCCCCCGGGCTGAGCCGCCTCCGCATGCAGTCCGGCGGCGATGTCCGGGTAGCGGCCGGGCAGCTCCAGACGGTCGAGCACCGCGCGGTGGTACAGGCCGGTGCCGCCGACGAGCACCGCCCGGCGACCCCGCGCAGCGATCGCCGCGAGCGCGTCCGCCGCGGCACGCTGGAAGGAGGCCACGGAGAACTCCTCGTCGGGCTCGACGAGGTCGAGAAGGTGCCAGTCGGCAGCGGCGCGCTCGTGGGCGGTGGGCTTGGCGGTGCCGAGGTCCATGCCGCGGTAGACGGCCATGGCGTCGACCGAGACGAGCTCGGCGTCCCCGAGCTCAGCGGCGAGCGCGAGCGCGAGAGCGGTCTTTCCCGTGGCGGTCGGACCGACGAGCGCGACCGGACGCGCGCCGGGTCGGGTCGGCTCAGCCATGGCGGACGGACCGGAGCGGCTGACCTGGTCTTCTTCCCCACACTCGCCCGCAGAGGGGATCGCAGGCCGGGCGGCGGCGACCGGCGCTAGCCGGCCCATCACCGTCCATTGCGGCCCGCTTGGCCCCTTCTCCGATCGGCACCGACCACCGGCACCTCATCGGGCGGGTCTTACCTCTAACCCGCACCGTGCTCGGCAACCACAGGTTGCCTTACGTGGGTCGCTTCGCCTGCGGCTGGCATCGACTTTCAACCACAGACCCGCTCACGGCCCGTCCGGGCAGAAGTGTAGAGGCGCGCCCGCACGGCGTCGGCCGCCGGGGCCGGGCCCGGGTCGAGGTCCTCTCGCGCGGCCAGCGCGTCGGCGAGGGCATTCCCCGTCCACTCGAGGTCCAGGAGGTGGGCGAGCGGTCCGTCGCCGGACGCCTCGATCTCGAGCACCCCCGCTAGGGCCTCCTCGGTGAGCTCGGCCCCCACCCTCAAGCGCAGGACGTCCGCGGGAAGATCGCCGGGGGTGCGCAGGAGGACCAGCGTCACGAGCTGGCGGGTGACGTCCCCGTTCTGGCCGAAGCCGGAGACCTCCTCGACCGAGGCGACCGGCTGGCCTGCCGCAATGGCGAGCGACTTCGCCCGGGCGTTCACGAGGGACTTCCAGCGCATCGCGGCGACGGCGCCGACCCCCCGCGCGCCCTCAATCAAAGGAATGGTCCGGCCTATACGCGCCGCGAGCGCCGACGATCGATCAGGTGGCTGCGCCGAGCGAGCCTCGAGCTGGCGAGCAGCCGCGACGATCGACTCGGAGACTGCACCGTCGACGAGCGCGCCGAAGCGCTCGGCAGCCAGCAGTGCGCCCGGAAGGACCGCCGCCAGGTCCGCCCGAGAAGAGCGAGGGTCCCGCTTCCTCGTGAGGAGCGGCCAGCCCGACTCGTGCGAGAGCGCTTCGAGCCGCGCGCCGCCGAGCACGACGACCACCGATGCACCGCGCTGGGCGGCCGCC
>JAODBN010000242.1 GCA_025463965.1 Acidimicrobiaceae bacterium | reverse complement strand
ATCTACCCGCAGCAACGCGCGGTCACGATGGCGGCGGAGGACACCGTCTCCTACGCGGAACTCGTCGCCACGATGGACACAGTCGCGGCGGACGATATCCCTGACATCAGCGACACGCCAGCAATCGATTAGGAGCGAACCATGCCGATCACGATTCCAGGCAAGAAGCTCTCCGCACGGCTGCGCCAGTCGAAGGTATTCGGCAAGAAGGGTGGATTCGGCGGGAGGAAGAGCGCCTACGCCTCACTCCAACTCACGCCGATGGTCGACATGTTCACGATCATCGTCATCTACCTGCTGGCGAACTTCTCGGACAACGGCGACATCCTGTTCATGACGAAGGAGATCACGCTCCCGGACATCACCTCCAAGGTTCAGCTCAAGAGGGCTCCGGTGATCTCCATCAGCGCGAGCGCCGTGTCGGTCGACGGTGCCAAGGTGACCGACGTCGACGAGATCACTCGGCAGCCGAGCTTGAACATCCCCGCCCTCGAGGAGGTCATGCGCGAGAAGAGGCGCAACGCCGAGCAGTCGCAGACGCTCCTCGGCGGGCAGCAGTTCGATGGCACCGTGAACTTCCAGGTCGACAAGGCTGTTCGCTTCAACGTGCTCAAGCGGGTGATGGCGGCCTGCAACGTGGCAGGGTACGGCGCGATAGCGTTCGCGGGGATGCAGACGAGCGGGGCGGGGCCGCCGAGGACGGCGGCGAATTTGTGAGGGGAGGGCCTGGGAATGGGGCCTTGGGTGGGCTGTACGGACGGAGGCTCGAGGCCAAACGAAACCTACCCGATTTGACCTACGGTCAAATGTCCCTTCCTGGAAGGAAGGGTGAGCGTGTGGTCAGACGGACCGGTTCAGCGTTCCCTCACCGGAGAGCGGACCTGCCTCGAGCGCATCGTCCAACCGCACGTTCACGTTTCCTCCTGGGAAAGGACACTTGACCCTAGGTCGGTTGGATAGGTTTCCGCCGGGCACCAGCCCGGATGCATCCACCCCCAAATCTCCGACCCTGTCTCTCCGAAGAGCCCCTTACGTCTCCGACGAGATCGAATGCTCCGCCAGAAACGCCGCGAGCAGCCCCGCAATCGGCCGCACGGTGACGAGTCCGCCGCTCAGCAGGCGCGCCCGCGGATGGCTGTCCGTGCAGACGATGTGGCTGAACAGCCCGCTCGACGACAGCTTCGCGAGGGCGTCCCTGGGGAACAGTCCGTGGGTCGTAATGGCCGCAATGCTCGTGGCGCCCGCTTCCATATAGGCGCGCGCGGCGTTCATGAGGGAGCTGCCCGTGCGGATCATGTCGTCATAGATGATGACGCGCTTCCCCTGAACCTGGGCGCTGACGGCCAGAATCTCCGTGCGCTCGCCGCTCAGGCGGCGCTTGAAGACGAACGAGGCGGTGACGCCAAGATCGTTCGCCAGGGACTCGACCCACTTGGCGCGACCCGCGTCCGTGCAGGCGAGGACGAAGTCGGTCCCGCCGATGGCGCGCGCTGCGTCCTGGATGACGGGCTTCCCGTAGAGGTGGAAGGCCCGCATGGTGCCTTCGAAGTAGTAGGGGATCCCCTCCGTATGCAGGTCGAAGAGGACTATGCGGTTGCCGAAGCGCGCGGTCGGGAGCGACGACAGCAGCCGCGCCCGCGACTTGGCGGTGACGACCTCGCCCGGGTGGGTCGCGCGCTCCATCGTGGAGTAGCCGAAGTACGGCACGACCAGGGTCAGGCTGCGGGCGCCCTCTTCAACCATCGTTCCGGCGAGATCGTAGATCTCCAGCGTGTCGACCTCCGACACCGTCCCGCCGAGGATGACGACGTCGCGTCCGTCGACGCTGCCGTCGATGCGCTGGTAGGTCTCGCCATCAGGAAAGGTCGCCGTCTCGATGGTGCCCTGCTCGTAGCCGCCAGCCTGGCAGAGATCGGCCAGCATGTAGCCGTACGCCCGGGTCGAAAAGACGAGGGGACGATTCAAGCGACGCTCCCGGTGGCAGGTGATCTACCGAGGTAGGCGAAGTCGCGAGGCGCGTCAACGCGAAGGGACGACAAGCGGATCTCCGACTGCATTGCGGGTGCTACGGTGGCGCCCTTTCCGCGGAGCTCCCGTGCCCCAGCCTTTTCTTGTCTACGGTGCCACCGGCTACACCGGCGAGCTGATCGCCCGCCTCGCAGCAGCGCGCGGAATGCGAGCGATCCTCGCTGGCCGGCGGAAGGACGCGCTCGCTCCTCTCGCCGAGTCTCTCGGCCTCGAGTACCGACTTGCCTCGCTCGATGATGCGGCGTCACTGGACGCGGCGCTCGAAGGTGTGCCCGTCGTCGTGCATTGCGCCGGCCCATTCTCTCGGATGTCCAAGCCGATGGTCGACGCCTGCCTGCGGAAGGGCGTCCACTACCTCGACATCACCGGTGAGATCGAGGTCTTCGAAGCGACGGCGCGGCGAGACGCGGAGGCGAAGAAGGCCGGGGTCATGCTGATGCCCGGTGTCGGCTTCGATGTGGTGCCCTCCGATTGCCTGGCGCTTCACCTCAAGCAGCGTCTGCCGTCCGCCACGCACCTCGCCCTCGCGCTCAAGCCGGTCGGGCGCACCTCGCATGGCACGGCAACGACGATGGTCGAGAACATCGGTGGCGGCGGAT
>JAODBN010000234.1 GCA_025463965.1 Acidimicrobiaceae bacterium | reverse complement strand
GCCGCCCTCTACCTCTACGCCGCCGACCTCACGCTCGAACAGACCACCGGTCCGACCGTCACCTCGGTCGGTGGCGAACTGGCCTCGGCCTCCACGGTGTCGGGAACGAGCGATGTGACGTTCAGCGCCAACGATCCGGGCGCGGGCATCTACGAGGCGGTGTTCAACGTGGACGGGAGGGTCGTCCAGACATCAGTGCCCAACGAAGCGGGAGGCAGTTGTCGGAACGTCGGGCAGACCACGGACGGGCTGCCGGCGTTCCTGCACCTGCAGCCGTGCCCATCGTCGGTGAGCACCGATGTGGGCTTGGACACGTCGAGCCTCAGCCCGGGTGCGCACCACCTGATCGTCACGGTGCTCGATGCCGCCGGCAACTCGGCGCCGGTGCTCGACCGGACGATCATGGTGCCCGGCCCGCCGCTCGCTTCACTGCTCCCGGGCGGAGCCGGCGCGGCCGGCACCCCGAATGGGACCGGCGCGACCTCCTCGGCCGTCCTCACGGCGCGGTGGAGCAGCACTGCCAAGGTGCTTCTGACGACGGCATTTGATCGCAGCGAGACGATCACGGGCCGATTGACGGACCCGGGCGGGGTGCCGATCTCGGGAGCTCGCATCGACGTCACCTCGATTGCCGCCCTCACCGGCGCGACGGGATCGGCGATGAAAGGCACCACGACGGGAGCGAACGGAGCCTTTGCGGTGCATCTCCCCGCCGGCCTCTCCTCGCGCGGCGTGCTGCTCACCTACACCGCGCACACCGGCGAACCTCGCCCGGCGGCCAGGCGGGCGTTGCAGCTCGCCGTCCAGGCGCCGCTTACGATGACGATCTCTCCGCGCACGGCGCGATCGCTCGGCACGATCCGCTTCCATGGCCGGCTGCTCGCCGGCCCGATCCCGAGGGGCGGCAAGGCCGTGATCCTCGAGGCGCGATCCGGTCGTGGTGCCTGGATCGAGTTCCACGTGGTCAGGACGAACTCGCGTGGGCGGTTCTCCTCCAGCTATCGCTTCAAGTTCCCGGGGCCGGCCCGCTACCGGTTCCGCGTCGTGTGCGAACAGGAGGCCGACTACCCCTTCGCCTCGGGCGCCTCACGGGCAATATCGGTCACCGAGCGCTGAGCACCTCCCAGACGAGGCTTCGGCGTATGCCCGGCGAATTCTTATCCGCCCCTTTGTCTGTGCGCGCTACCAGCATGGAAGCTGCGTGTTACGGGCATGTCGGCAACTGGGTTCGACGGCCCACGGGCCGGCGGCGGAGCGCGAGCGGGAAGGCGAGGCATGAGATCGAGGGAGAGGCGGTGGGGGCGGGCCGGGGCCTGCCTTGCCACGTTCTGCGCGTGGGCCCTGCTCGGTCCGGCGGCGTCCGTCGCGGGGGCGACCTCCGTAGCGGTCTCGCCGCTGAACGGCACGCCCGACGCTTCTCCCGATAGCCAGATCAGCTTCCTCGGGGTCCCCGCCGGCCAGATCTCGAACGTGTCCGTGACCGGATCGCGTACCGGCCGCCACTCCGGCAGGCTCGTCGCGTATGCGACGGCGGCGGGAGCGAGCTTCCTCGTCTCCCACCCCTTCAGCCAGGGCGAGAGCGTCACCGCCTCGGCACTGGTCGGACCGAAGGGCCACGGCCGGACCGTGCACACGTCCTTCACCGTCGAGCGCTTCGCCAACTACCGCGTCACGCCGGGGCCGCCCCTCCAGCTCAGCGGACACGGCAACGAACAGGTCTTCCAGTCCCAGCCCACGCTGAGGCCTCCAATCGTGCGTGTCACGGCCAACTATCCCGGCACCGCTCCAGGCGACATCTTCCTGACCCCCACCCACGGCTACGGCCAGACGGGCAACATGATCCTCGATCCGCAGGGGCGGCTCGTGTGGTTCCATCCCGTCCCCAAGGGGGACGACGCCACCGACTTCCAGGTCGAGACCTATCGCGGACAGCCCGTGCTGGTGTGGTGGGAGGGCCTCGTCCCCGAACGGCTCGGCGTCGGCTTCGGCCGCAACGAGATCGTGGACACCTCCTACCGGCCGGTCGCCACGGTGAATGCCGGCAACGGCTACCAGGCGGACCTGCACGACTTCCAGCTCAGCCCGTCGGGCTCGGCCTTCGTGACTGCCTACTCGCTCATCTCCGCCGACCTGTCCTCCGTCGGCGGCCCCCATAACGGCATCGTCCAGGACGCGATCGTGCAGGAGATCGACATCCCCACGGGTCTCGTGATGTTCGAGTGGCACGCCTACGGCCACGTTGCCCTGCAGGACTCCTACTCCACGGTCCCCCGATACTCGAACGAGCCCTTCGACTACTTTCACCTCAACTCGATCTCCCTCGACCCGTGGGGCGATGGCAACTTCATCATCTCCTCGCGGAACACCTGGGCGGCATATGAGATCGACCACATCACCGGTGCCACCCTGTGGCGCCTGGGCGGCCGGCACTCCAGCTTCAAGATGGGCCCGGGGACCGGCACCGCCTGGCAGCACGACGTCCGCTGGCAGCCGGACCGCACGGTGACGATCTTCGACAACGGAGCCGTGCCCAAGGTCCACTCCGAATCGCGCGTCATCCGCGAGCGCATCGACTGGGCGCACCGCAGCGTCCAGCTCGTCGGCCGTTACACCGGGCACATCCTCTCGGGTAGCCAGGGCAACAGCCAGGTTCTGGCCAACGGCAACTCGTTCGTCGGCTGGGGCGAAACGCCGTTCCTGACCGAATACTCGCCCACCGGCCAGATCCTCTTCAGCGCCCGCTTCCCGGTCCCCGGGCAGTCCTACCGCGCCTACCGCTTCCCCTGGAACGCCACGCCCGCGTCGCGGCCGTCGATCGCCGTCAAGGCCGGCGCGGGGAACGCCGCGACCGTCTACGCGAGCTGGAACGGCGCCACCGGGGTCAGCGCCTGGCGCGTCCTCGCCGGCTCCGCGCCCGAAACGCTGGCCGCCGTCGGCGGCGCGCCGTCGGCCGGATTCGAGACGGCGATCCCGGTCCTCACCCCCGCCACGAGCTTCGCCGTGCAGGCTCTGGGCTCCGAAGGCCAGGTGCTGGCGACCTCGGCCGTCCGGCCCCGCTGACAGCTCAGAGCCTGATTACGTTGCTGGTGGTTCGGGTGTGGCGGGTGGTGCCGCGTAGGTCGAGTAGGAGGCGGGCTTGGTGGGCGATCTTGTCGGGGTCGATGGTGGGGTGGGCTGTGACGATGATCGTCAGGTCGGCGCCGGTGAGGGCGTCTTGGAGTGGGGTGCTGGTGAGGTTGTGTTCGGGGAGTGTTGGGACGTGCGGGTCGTGGTAGCTGACCTCAGCGCCGAGCTCGTGCAGGAGCGTGATGATCTTCAGGGCGGGCGATTCGCGGATGTCCCCGACGCCGGGCTTGTAGCTGACGCCGAGGATCAGGACCCGGGCGCCTTTCACAGCGAGGCCGTGGTCGTTCAGGGCTCGTTGGGCCTTGGCGACGCAGTGGTAGGGCATCTGCTGGTTGATCTTCCCCGCGAGCTCGACGAACTCCGTGGTCATATCGAACTCCCTGGCCCGCCAGGACAGATAGAACGGGTCGACGGGGAGGCAGTGTCCGCCCATCCCGGGGCCGGGCTCGAAGCGCATGAACCCGTAGGGCTTGGTCGCGGCGGCATCGACGACCTCCCACACGTCGATCCCCATCCGGTCGGTCAGCATCGCGAGCTCGTTGACCAGCGCGATGTTGACGGAGCGGAACACGTTCTCGAGCAGCTTCGTGAGCTCCGCCGCCTCCGGACTCGACACCACCACCACCTCATCACACACGATCTCGTAGAGCGCGCGGGCACGCTCGGCGCAGCCCTCGCTCAGCCCACCCAGCACCTTCGGGGTGTTACGCATCGTGAAATCGGTGCGGCCCGGGTCAACCCGCTCCGGCGAGAACGCCAGATGGAAGTCCCGGGCCGCCGAGAGCCCCGACTCCTCAAGCAACGGCAACAACCGCTCCCTGGTCGTCCCCGGATACGTCGTGGACTCCAACACCACGAGCTGCCCCGCGACCAGCACACCCGCAAGCGAACGGGCGGCCTCGACCAGCGGTCCCAGGTCGGGGTCCCGGTTCGCCGTCAACGGCGTCGCCACACAAATCAACACAGCATCCGCCTCCACCAACGCCCCGTACCGGGTGCTCACCCGCAACAACGGCAGAACCCCAGCCAGCTCCTCATCCGCCACATCCTCGATATAGGAGCGGCCGGCCTCGATCGCCTCGACCTTCCGCCCATCCACATCCACACCCACCACCCCACAACCCTCACGAGCAAACGCCACCGCCAACGGCAACCCCACATAACCCAAACCAATGACACCCACAGTCCGTATTGGATCGGTCGCCATGGATCAACCGAGGGGCGCGCCGTCGAGGCGACGGCTGCCTTCCAACTCTTTCTGCAGGGACTCGAGAACCTGGACGACCCGCAGCCCGCTGCGACCGTCCGAGCGCGGCGGCTTCCCTTCCCTGATCGAGTCGACGAAGTGTTCGCACTCGAGGCGCAGCGGCTCGCCGTTGTCGATCCGCGGCGAGAAGATGTCCCCGCTGCGGGTGATGTACTCACCGTAGGAGCGGGAATCCTGGTCGAAGCCCTTGTCGTACACGGTCAGCTTCCCCTCGATGGCCATGTCGTCGAAGGTCGCCATTCGCTTGGAGCCGACGACGGTGAAGCGTCGCTCCTTGTGCGGGTCCAGCCACGAGAGGTGCAGGTGGGCTGAGATTCCCGATGGGAAGCGCAGGAAGCAGAAG
>JAODBN010000065.1 GCA_025463965.1 Acidimicrobiaceae bacterium | reverse complement strand
CAACATGCGGTTCGAGCCGGCCGGCATCACCGATGACGCTGAGCTCCGTCTCGCTTCGAGCCTTATCGACTACATCTTCCGTCGCCTCGCTCTCGATTACCTGCCGTATGACGAGCGTCTCGATCTTGGAATTCTGTCGACAGGGGAGCGCTCACAGCCGACGCTTCCTGGACTCGAGGACATGGAGATCGACAGCGCCGTCCGGAGCGACAAGGAGCAGTTCGGTGCGGGTGGCGACAGCCTCGAGGCTGCCGTCGTCGAGCCGACGTTGTCCCTCGAGAGCCGAGACGCACCGTTTTGCTACTCGTGCGGCAACCTCATGCAGCGGGCGGGATCCTGTTACGCCTGCCCGAGCTGTGGATCGACGAGCGGCTGCTCATAGCGACACCGCACCGCGCCCCTAAAGGCCGAGGTGCGATCTAAAGAGCAGGGCTTCCTTTCGGCGATGAGCTGTCGCGTCTTGTAGCTGTTCTGCGGTTTGGCGTCTTTTGCTGGCTGCGCAGCGTCGCGTGCGAGTGGCTCCAGGGTCGCTCGTTCGCTTCCGAGGCTGACCATCCGCGGTGATTACTAGCGGACAATTAACGCCAAGTCGGCAGAGCCCGCCTCTAGCCCTTGTAGAGCTCGCTCGGCTTTCTCGGCGCCAGATCCACCCGGTCTCCACGCACCTGGTCCTTCGTGAGCGGTCGATCGTAGGCCTCGAGGTGGAACATCTCGAGTGGCGTGTCGGAAGCCGACTCGAACCAGTAGGGA
This sequence comes from Acidimicrobiaceae bacterium, assembly GCA_025463965.1. Classification (GTDB taxonomy): domain Bacteria; phylum Actinomycetota; class Acidimicrobiia; order Acidimicrobiales; family Bog-793; genus JAODBN01. Next base: position 1,874 of record JAODBN010000065.1, on the reverse strand, counting down.
ATCCCGCGTGGGATCACGATGCCCTCCATCGGGCCGATATCGGCGAACAGCTCATCGTTGGTCGTGTAGAAGCGAGCCCGTCCCGCGAGGATGAAGCGAAAACCGTCAACGTGCTGGTGGTAATGCAAGCTGTTGTCACCGCCCTCGGAAACAACCTGGATCTCGACGCGGGAGATATCGGTCCGTCCAAGCGGGCATCCCGCCTTGGAACGGCCCTCGAGGCTCGGCCGCTCGTAACGAAAGACCTGGGCTGTCGGGGATTCGGTGCTGCTTTCGTCGACTGATGTCGTGCTCACGGTGGTTCGCACCTCCAACTCTCGGGGGCCGCGGCCATCTGCCCGATCGGGGCGTCCGGCGTGCCAGTGCCCAATCCAGCGTAGGAGGTATCGGGGAGCCGTGGCTGGCTTGCAATGGCTGGCACCTGCGGCGAAGGTGGAATCATGAACACTCGTTTCACCGTCAATGGCCAGAGACACGAGCTCTCGCACGATCCCGAGCACAGCCTGCTGAGCGCCCTACGAGAAGAGCTGGGCCTGACCGGGACCAAATACGGGTGCGGAGAGGGCGAGTGCTCGGCATGCACGGTCCTCGTCGGTTCGCGGGAGGTGCGCTCTTGCGTGACGCCCCTCTCCTCGGTGGCAGATCAGCAGGTGACAACGGTCGAGGGTCTGGCGGAAGAGGGCTACCTGCACCCGGTCCAACAGGCGTTCCTCGAGGTCGGAGCCTTCCAGTGTGGGTATTGCACGCCGGGATGGATCACGGGCACCGCTGCGCTCCTGCAACGGTTTCCTCACCCAAGCGATGCGCAGATTGCCACCGAGCTTGCTGGGCACGCCTGCCGATGCTGCACCTATCCGCGCATCTTGCGAGCAGTTCATCGGGCAGCGGAGCTACTGAGCAATCCGGAGCTCGTTGAAGACGTCGCGCCGCTCACCAACCCGGTCGCCGAGCTCTGGGAGGAGGGCCAGATCCCGTGGGATCTTGCCCTCGAAGACGAACGGGACTTCTTCAGCTTCCTCGGCGACGGCATCGTCTGTCTCGTCCCGCCTGAGTACGACATCGGCCGCGCCGAGCTGGCGACCAAGCCGAATCGGCGCGTCGGCGGGACCTGGGTGCACGGCTCGCCCGATGGCCGCGTCACCGCCTTCACCGGCAAGGTAGAGATCGGCCAGGGCACACGCACGGCGCTGGCGCTCTTGGTCGCAGAGGAACTGCGGGTGGCACCGACCTCGGTGGCGATGGTGATGGGCGACACGGCGGTCTCGCCCTATGACGCTGGCACCTCTGGCAGCCGGTCGATGATCGAGATCGGAGAGTGTCTCCGGGCTGCAGGCGCCGCAGCCCGCGAGGCCATCCTCGGCCTTGCGTGCGAGCACCTCGAGCTAGCTCCCGCCGAGCTCACGACGAGTGACGGCTGGGTGACAGGGCGCAACACCGAGCCGCGGATCGGCTGGGGCGAACTGCTCAAGGGCGTTCGCCGACTCGTGCGCGTCGATGAGGCAGCACCGATCACTCACGCGACTGACTGGAGCACGGCCGGGAAGGCAACCTTGGCCCTCAATGGGGCGGACATCGTCACCGGGCGCAAGCGCTACCCCTACGACCTCGTCCGGCCGGACATGGTACATGGGCAGGTGCTGCGTCCGCCGAGCTTTGGGGCGACGCTCATCGACGCCAACTTGGACGAGACCCAGGCCGATGGGGTGACCCTTGTGCGCGATGGTGAGCTCGTCGGCGTCGTCGCACCCAGTCCGTCGGAGGCCCGAGCGGCGGTAGCGGCCATCAAGGCGGAATGGGAGACGGTCGATCAGCCCGGCGAATCCGACCTCGAGGCCCACCTTCGCGCCCACCCGATCCCCGATGGCTGGCAAAAC
>JAODBN010000224.1 GCA_025463965.1 Acidimicrobiaceae bacterium | reverse complement strand
GCGCGCATCGACGCCATCGGCCGGCGGCATCTGAAGGACCCCGAACGGATCCGGATCGCCGAGCAGGTGAGCGGAGAGCACGAGGCGTCCCGGGTGCGCCACAGCGCCTACGTGGTGCAGCGGGCCCACAAGGCGGCGGTGCTCGGACGGGTCCTCGACGTCGAGGCGCCGACCGCCGCCCTCGTGTTCTGCCGCACCCGCGAGGCGGTCGACAGCCTCACCGAGACGCTGAACGGCCGCGGGTACCGGGCGGAGGCGTTGCACGGAGGCATGAGCCAGGAGCAGCGCGACCGGGTGATGGGCCGGTTGCGGAGCGGAGCGTCCGAGCTCCTCGTCGCGACCGACGTGGCAGCGCGCGGGCTCGACATCGATCAGCTCTCGCACGTCGTCAACTTCGACGTTCCCTCCTCGGTCGACTCCTACGTGCACCGCATGGGCCGTGTCGGGCGCGCCGGTCGTGAGGGCGTCGCCATCACCTTGGCCGAGCCCCGAGAGCACCGGATGCTGAAGACCATCGAGCGGGTGACCAAGCGCAAGATCGCCATCGGCAAGGTGCCGACCGTCGCCGACCTGCGGGCCAGGCGCCTTGACCTGACGAGGGCGGCGCTGCGCGAGACCCTGCTCGAAGACGATCTCGACGGCTTCCGGGTCGTGGTCGAATCGCTCGGCGACGAGTTCGACCTCATGGACGTGGCGCTCGCCGCGGTGAAGCTCGCGCATGGCGCGGTGGGCGGCCCGGACGCCGACGACGAGGAGATCCCCGAGGTCGCTGCGGCGCCCGAGCGTTCGGCGGAGCGTTCGGCCGGACGTCCCGAGCGGCGGCCGGCTCGAGGCGAGCGGCCCCGCACCGGCCAGGGCGGAAGGACCGGTGGCGCGACGGCACGCCTCTATATCGGCGTCGGCCGCGACGCCGGCATGCGGCCTCAGGACCTCGTCGGCGCGATCACCGGGGAGACCAGTCTCAGCGGTCGCGACATCGGCGCCATCGAGATCGCCCAGCGCTTCTCGCTCGTGGAGGTCCCCGAGAGCTCGGCCGGCGAGGTGATCGAGGCGCTTCGCGACGCGAAGATCCGGGGACGCCGGGCGACCGTGCGCCGGGAGCGCTTCTAAGCCAACCGATTCGCGCCCGCCTCGCTAGCGGCCGGCGTGCTCCTCGGATTCCTCGGCGAGGGCCAGCCAGCGCTCCTCGGCCTCTTCGAGCCGGGTCTGGGCGGCGGCGAGCTCCGCGCCGAGGCGCGACAGCTCTTCGTGACCGGCTGCCCCTTCGAACCGTTCGGCGACGCGGTCACGCTCACGTGTCAGGCGGGCGAGATCCTTGTCTAGCTGGCGCAGCTGGAAGCTGACGGTGCTCGCCGAGCGCTGGCGCTGGCCGAGGGCCGAACCGGCGGCCTGATCCGCCGTTTGCGCCGGGGTGGGGGCGGCGGGAGATCGCCTCACCGGTTCGAGTGCGCGACGGCCCTCTCCGGCAGCGGCGTCGGCGATCCAGGCCGGCAGCCCGCCGGCGACTTCCGCCACGCGCCCGTCGCGACACAGCACCAACCGGTCGGTGACCCGGTCGAGAAAGGTCCGGTCGTGGCTCACCGTGACGAGGGCGCCCGGCCAGTCCTCGAGGAAATCCTCCAGCGCTCGCAGGGTGTCGAGGTCGAGGTCGTTGGTCGGCTCGTCAAGCAGCAGGACGTTCGGCCGCTCCGCAAGCACCATCAAGAGCTGCAGGCGGCGACGCTCGCCCCCCGACAGCGTCCCGACGGTCGCCCACGGGAGTTCTCCGGTGAACCAGAACCGCTCCATCAGCCGTATGTCCGCCGGGTCGCCGGGCGCTCGGGTCGGACCGGCGACGAGGTCTTGCACTCGAGCGCCCGGATCGAGGTCCGGCCCCTGCTGGGCGAAGTAGCCGAGGCGGACGGTGGGGCCCTGCTCGACGCGTCCGGCGATCGGCGCCCTGCGTCCAGCCAGCAGCTCGAGCAGGGTGGACTTGCCCGATCCGTTGAGCCCGACGATCCCGAGGCGCTCGCGGGGGTCGAGGTCCAGCAACACGCCCGAGAGAACGGGATCGCCGCCGGGGTCGTAGCCGACGGAGGCCCCGTGCACCTCGATCACCTTCGTGCCGAGCCGTGGGGTGTCAAACGCCAGCTCGAGCGCGTTGCCCCGCGCGGCGGCCTCTGGGCCCGTGGCGAGCAGGCGCCGGGCCGCGTCCACCCTGGCCTGGGGTTTGCGTGTCCGCGCCGGCGCCCCCCGCCGAAGCCACGCAAGCTCGCGCCGGGCGAGGTTGCGCCGGGTCGCATCCGCCTCCGCCGCCTGGCCTGCCCGCTCCAAGCCGGCAGCCAGGTAGCCGGCATAGCCGCCGGGATGGACGTACGCGTGTCCGCGATCGAGCTCGATCATGCGGGTGGTCACGCGGTCGAGGACGTGGCGGTCGTGGCTGACGAGGATCACGCCGCCTGAAAAACGCGACAGCCACGCCTCGAGCCAGGCGATGGCGGGAAGGTCGAGATGGTTGGTCGGCTCATCAAGCACCAGCAGCTCGGCGGGGTTGACGAGCACCCGGGCGAGCGCCACCCGCTTGGCCTGGCCTCCCGAGAGCTGCGAGACCTGGCGATCGGCGACCGCCGACATGCCGAGGCGCTCGAGGATCGCGGCGGCCTCCCAGGTGTCCCCGACCGCGTCGGAGACGGTGCCCTCAGGCAGCGGCGCCTCCTGGTCGAGCACGCCGACCCGGGTCCCGCGCCCGCGCCGGACCTGGCCGGAGTCGGGGGACTGAAGGCCGGCGAGCACCCGAAGCAGGGTCGACTTGCCGGTGCCGTTGATGCCGACCACTCCCAGGCGGTCGTGCTCGGTGACGGTCACGGACAGGTCGTCGAAGAGCACCCGATCCGAACGGGCGACCGAGACGGCGGCGGCATCGACGAGGACGGGCACCCGATCACGGTAGAGGCACCGCGGCGCTGCCCCGGCGAACAGCGTTCACCTGCCCTGATGGCTGAGAGCGTGTGACGTGGACACACCAGCCCCTCTCCGGCGTCTGGGCAGGACCGCCTGTCCGGGTGCGCGGCGATCTAGCAGGAGAAACTGATAAGAGTAGGCTTATGGTATGACCGAGACACTCGAGGTAGACGAGATCGCGGCGGCGCTCCTCATGAGCATCAACCTGCTTCGACGCCGGGTGCGCCAAACCGATGCGCCGAGAGACCTCACCGCCCCAGAGCTCTCGGCGCTCGCTCGGCTCGACCATTACGGACCGAGCACGTCCGCCGAGCTCGCCCGGGCCGAGCACATCAGCCCGCAGTCGATGGGAGCGACCCTCGCCGGTCTCGAGGCACGAGGGGTCGTCGAGCGAAACCCCGACCCGTTGGACGGGAGGCGGGTGGTGATGTCGATCAGCGAACACGGGCGCGAGGCGCTACGCGACATTCGCAGTGCCCGGGCCCAGCAACTTGCCAAGGCCCTCTCGAGCGGTTTCACGACCGCCGAGCTGCGACAACTGGCCGAGGTCGCACCGCTGATCGAGCGACTGGCTCACAGCGTTTGATGGCTGCATTGCTGCGCAAGAAGACCGGGAAGCCGCAGGCGGCGGGGAGCGACGAGCGCTACCAGTGGGTGGCGCTGGCCAACACGACGGCTGCGCTGTTCATCACCTTGCTGGACGGGTCCATCGTCATCATCGCACTGCCGGCCATCTTCCGGGCCATCCATTTGGACCCGCTCGCCGCCGGCAACATCGGCTACCTGCTCTGGATGATCATGGGCTACCGCCTCGTACAGGCGGTCACCGTCGTCACCTTCGGCCGGCTCGGCGACATGTTCGGTCGGGTCAAGATCTACAACGCCGGCTTCGTGGTCTTCACCATCTCCTCGATATTGCTGTCGCTCTGTCCCTACAACGGGGCGGCGGGGGCGCAGTGGCTGATCGGCTGGCGGGTCGTCCAGGCCCTCGGTGGATCAATGCTCACCGCCAACTCCGCGGCGATCCTCACCGACGCCTTTCCCCCGGAGCGGCGCGGGTTCGCCCTCGGGCTCAACCAGGTCGCGGGCCTGTCGGGCATGTTCATCGGCCTCGTGGCGGGCGGGCTGCTCGCGACCGTGGACTGGCGGCTGGTGTTCTGGGTCAACGTCCCGGTCGGCGTGTTCGGGACCCTGTGGGCCTACTGGAAGCTGCGAGAGGTGGGGCAGCGACAAGGCGGCCGCATCGACTGGTGGGGGAATGCGACCTTCGCCGTGGGCTTGGGCGCCATCCTCGTCGCCGCCACCTACGGCATCCAGCCCTACGGGGACTCGACCATGGGGTGGACCAATCCCTTCGTGGTCGGCCTGCTCGTTGGCGGCACCGCGTTGCTCGTCGCGTTCGTGATTATCGAGATGCGAGTCGCCGAGCCGCTGTTCGAGCTCAGCCTGTTCCGCATCCGAGCCTTCACCGCGGGCAACGTGGCGAGCTTCGCCGTCTCGATCGCTCGAGGTGGGCTGCAGTTCATCCTGATCTTCTGGCTCCAGGGCGTGTGGCTTCCCCAGCACGGCTACAGCTTCAGCCAGACTCCGCTGTGGGCGGGCGTCTTCCTGCTGCCGCTGACCGGCGGCTTCCTCGTGTCCGGCCCACTCGCCGGGATGCTCTCGGACCGATTCGGCGCGCGCGGTATGTCCACGGCCGGCATGGTCCTCTTCTCGGGCAGCTTCATCGCCCTCATGCTCCTTCCCGTCGACTTTCCCTACTGGGCCTTCGCCGTGTTCATCGCCGTCAACGGGATCGGGAGCGGCATGTTCGCCGCTCCCAACACCTCCTCGATCATGAGCAGCGTCCCGGCCAGGTACCGCGGCGTGGCGTCGGGGATGCGAGCGACCTTCCAGAACGCGGGCACCGCCCTGTCGGTCGGGGTCTTTTTCACCCTCATGATCGCCGGGTTGGCGAGCAATCTGCCCCGCTCGCTCACGAACGGCCTGCAGCGCCAGGGCGTGCCGCACGCCGTCGCCCACCAGGTCGCCGGCCTGCCGCCGGTCTCGTCGCTGTTCGCCGCGGTGCTCGGGGTGAACCCGTTGCAGCACCTATTGGCGGCGAGCGGGGTGCTGTCCACCCTGTCGGCCACAGCCCGGCGCGTCGTCACGGGCACGGAGTTCTTCCCTCGCCTGATCGCCGGGCCGTTCCATCAGGGCCTCATTGTCGTCTTCGCCGTCTCGGCCGGTCTCGGACTGCTCGCCGGGCTCGCCTCGCTTCTGCGCGGCCGACGGCAACCGCGGCTCGTGGACTCG